>JAYZBT010000362.1:0-6774 GCA_036338615.1 Gemmatimonadota bacterium | reverse complement strand
CGCCTGAGCGGTGACCGGGACACGGCCGAGGACATCGCCCAGGAGGCGATGGTCCGGCTTTTCGAGCGCGACGTCGAGGGCAGCACCGCCGGGATTCGAGCCTGGCTCTTCAAGACCGCGACGCACCTGATTCGGGATCGCTACCGGGTCGAGGAAAACCGCAGGCGACTCATGAGTGAGAACCCAGTCATGCCAACCGAGCCCGATTCCCCGGAGCAGGCCCTCGAACGCATGCAAGACAAGGCGACGGCACGACGCGCTCTCGACGCCCTACCGGCCCGGGACCGTGAGATGCTGTTGCTGAGGTACTCCGGCTTCAGCTACCGGGAGATCGCCGAGGCCGTGGACGTGGCGACCACGTCTGTGGGCACACTCCTCGCGCGCGCCGAACGACGATTCTCGGATGTGCTCCTAGCTGCCGGAGAGGCCGCATGAGCGACTTCAGGGGAGGTCTCCCCGGCGACGCCGGCGCCCACTTCAGCGGCCACCTCAGTGAACGGGCCATCGTGGAGCTACGGGACGGAGCCCTGCTCGACGCCGACTCGGGCATTCACCTCGATGGTTGCGAGGTCTGCCGCAACGCTCTGGAGGAAGCGAAGGGGCGAGCCGACACCATCGGGGCCGCGCTCGCTGAACTGGAAGAGCCGTTCGATGTCGGTACGGCTCGCGAGGCGGTGCGGGCTCGACTCGCCGGGGGGCGGTCGACGACCGGACCCGGCCGTGACGAGAAGCGATCGAACTCGTTTGGGACGCTGGGGCGGGCCGCGACGTTCCTCCTGGTGACCACCGGCGCACTGTCGGCGCTGCCGGGCTCTCCGGTGCGCGATTGGATCGGAGGGCCCCCGCCCCAGCTGTCCGCCCCCAGCGAGATGGTGCGCACCATGGCCGTCGAGCCCGTCGGGATGCGCATGACGGTCGAAGGCGGTCCGGTCGTCGTACGACTCGACCAGGTGCCTTCGGGAACGGTGATCGAAGTACGGTGGCTCGCCGAGCCCTCGCTCGGGGTGCGCGCAGCGCCCGGGAGCTCCTTCACCTCGGCAGAGGGGCGCGTTCAGGCTACGATCGCTGGAGGGCCGGTGAGCGTGGAGCTCCCGGAATCGATAGACGAGGCCTCGCTCACCGTGAACGGGCGTGTCTACCTGCGGGGCGCGCCAGGCGGTCTCGACGTGACCGGGCCGGTCGACGCGAGAGACACAGAGACGATCCGTTTCATCGTGCGCTGAGCCATGAGAAGGGCACCTGCCTCCAGGGCGATCCGAACGGTCGCATCACTCGTCATGCTGGCGGGCGAGCCGTCGTTGTCCCATGCCCAAGTGCCGGTCTCGGACACCACGACCGCTTCCCTGGGTGGCGTAGTGACCGGCATCTTCGACGAGTTACGGAGTCCGCTCCCGAATGCGGTCGTGGAAGCGAGCGTAGCCAGCCTACGCCGAGTCGTGCTCGCGGACAGCCTCGGTCGCTACCGCTTCGAGGGTCTGCCGCCGGGGGAAATCCGGCTCAGTGTCACACACGCCGGGCACGCCTCACTCACGGTGGACGTGCTGGCCCCCGGCGGGTCCGATCTACGGGTCGACCTGGAACTCCAGGCTGAGCCGGTCGAGCTCGACCCGGTCGATGTGGTCGGCGAGCCGAATCAGCGGGGGACCGACCCAGGGACGGTCGTCGCGACTCCGATGCCGGAGTTCGAGATGCAGGCGCTCGATCTCACGCCTGGCGTCGGCCACCCGGGCCTGCTCGATGCGGTGCAGTCGCTGCCGGGGAACGACCCTGCCGATGCGACCGATGTACTCTACATGAGGGGATCGACGACGGATCTGAAGCTCGTTCTGCTCGATGGAGCCCCGGTCTACACGCCGTTCCACGTCGCCGGTCTGATGCGGAGCTTCGAGCCCGCGGTGCTCGGTAGCGCGGCTCTTCACGTGGGCGGGGCACCGGCTCGCTACGATGGAGGCCTGACCCACATTCTCGACCTCGAGACGCGGCGGCCACGCCGGGACCGCCTTCGGGGGTCCGGCTCGCTCGATCTGCTCGCAGCCACGTCCGCTCTAGAGGGCCCGCTCGGAGCCAACGCCGGCTTCCTCGTCTCGGCGCGATCTCTGCACGACCTGGGAGCGACACCGCTGCGCGGCCGGGGACCCTATGGTTATCAAGACGTTCTGCTCGGCCTCGACTTCGAGCCTTCACCAGGGCACTCGCTGCGAGGGACCGGATTCTGGAACTCGGAAGCAGTTCGCCTGGATTTTTCAGACGCGCCCGACGACGCGCGTTGGTCGAACCGATCCGCCTCCATGAGGTACCACGCCGACGTAGGTAGCGGGACTCTGGAAGTGGTCGCAGCAGGGAGCGGGTACAGCGCCTCGCTACCCCTCCAGCCGACGGCCCCAGCGGACGACCCCATCCCTGCGGCGCTGCTCGCAACGGCCGCGACCGACCGCCTTCGGCTCGTTGGTGAACTGGCCTGGGGCGAGGCGGGCGAACAGCTGCGACTCGGGCTCTCTCACGAGCGAATCGACGCCGCCTTCTCGGCACGCGCCCTGGGCGGAGGTCCATCGACCCGTACGCGGAGCAAGACCACGACGACGGGGGCGTACCTGGACGCGACTCGACCGCTCGGACCCGGCCTCACGTTGCGAGCCGGCCTTCGAGCAGACGCATTCTCCCCCGGCGGGTTCCGGCTCGCGCCCCGCGTTGCTCTCCTGTGGGAGTTCGACCCGGACGCGCTGATCACGATCGCGGCGGGCCGTTACCACCAACCGACCCGCACGCCCGACGTCGAAGTCGAGCGTACGCTCGCCGAGGTCGTCGAGCAGGGCTTGGCCGCCTCGCAGCTGATGCCCGTGGCGACCGCCGACCACGTGGTCGTGTCCCTCGACCAGACGCTGGGCAGCAGCGTCCGGCTCGACTTGCAGGGATTCTGGAAGCGGTACGAGGGGTTGGCGGCCGCGCGTGACAAAACGATCCGCTCGTCGGGAATCGACCTACAGCTCCGCAGTGTAGGAGCGCAGGGGGCGGTTTGGTTGGGTTATGGCCTCTCCTGGTTCTGGTCGACCGAAGACCTCTCGGGATACGGCTCGGACTTCGCGGGACGGCATCTGCTCAGCGCGGGCCTCGCGGGTGATATCGGTGGGCCGCTGCGAGGTGAGGTGCGCGTGGCGTACGGCGCGGGCTTGCCCTACACGAGCATCCCTTTCGGCAGCTTCAGGACCGAGGCAGGCGGCGCCGTCTCGAGCCCCACCCAACCAGGGGGCTCGGACACCAGCCGAAGCCAGGACTCTCCCCTGCTCACGGCATTGGACGACGAGTTTCTGCGTGTCGACGTCGAGGTCCATGCGCTGCTGACCCCGGAGTGGGGAGGGCGACGCTGGAGCGTGCGCCCCTATCTACGCATCCTAAACGCATTGGACCGCCGCGACGCGCTCTTTTACACGTTCCAGTCCTGGCGGAGCGACGAGCTGACACCGCTCGCCGAGCGGCCACTGCTTCCCATATTGGGGGTCGCCTTTTCGTTCTGAGGCCGTCCGGCGGCTACGCTGGTCACGACTTCTTCACCCCAATCGTTCTCTGAGTGACGGCGGCGCCGTGCCGCCGATACCCTCGGGGGTGACGATGCGCTCTTCACTCGTTCGTGCTCTTACGGTCCTCGCCGCTCTGCAGTCGGTCCTGGTGGCACCTCTGGCCGGGCAGGTCGTGCCCATCCGAACCGTGCCGGTGGCATCGGGCGACCAGTTCCTGACCCTCCCGAGCACCAACCTCGGCATGGCGGGAGTCCGCCTCGCCGTGAACGACTCGCTCGGCGATCCCTGGTCCAACCCCGCCAAGGGCGTCTTCATCGAAGAATCGTCGTTCCTGGGGTCGCCCACGTTCTATGGCATCTCCAACGGTGGCGGCTCGGGAAAGACATTCCCGCTGGCAGGCATGTTCCGTGGCGCCGAATGGTTCGGGGGCGCGTCGCTCGCTCTGCAACAGATCGACAACTCGAGCGGCAACGACTTCTTCATCGACTCTTGGGTCGACTGGATCGGGCCGGCGCCTCTCCTGAGCGACGCATCATCCCGCAACCTCTACGCGAGCGGCTTCGTAGGACGCCGCCTCTCTGCCGGTCCTTGGTCCATAGGGCTAGCGGCGTCTAGCGCGCACCTGGACGCCGTAGACGGGGTCGACCTCCTGTACGCCTCAGCGAACCGAATCGAGCAGTCCGGCAGCGCGTCGGACGTACGCCTCGGCCTGTACCGGGCCGGGGCACGAGAGCGTCTCGCGATCGTCCTCCTGCACAATCGGATCTCCATGACACACGACGTGACCTACGTAGACGTTACGTGGGATGATCCCATGCGGCCGCCGGTGGCTGAGGCGCGGATCGAGATCAACGAAGACAAGACGCGCACGATGGGCGCCCAGGTCTCCTGGGACCGTGACCTCGACGCCCCGGGTTGGCGGGTCGGGGCAGCGTTCACGGTGAATCGGAAGTCGCATCCGAAGATCCCGAACTACAGCATCCAGAACATCCCTCGAGACCCCGGTGAGACGTGGGCGTACGAAGCGGGATTCGGGTTCTCTCGCAAACGCGGCCCCACGACCTTCGGGATCGACCTCATGGTGCAGCCAATCTGGAGCGAGACCTGGCAGGAGGCCGACGAGGCTGTCGTGACCGCTGACGGCGCGGTCATCGAGGTGGGCGGACGGACGATCGAAAACGAGTTCTTCTTCACGAACGTCGTGCTGCGCACGGGCCTTTCGCATCAGCTGGAGGACATCGGACTACAGGCCGGACTCGAGGTTCGCTCCTACGACTACACACTGGAGCAGGTCAACCATATCGAGGGCTCGTTCCGCGACCAGGACGAGTCGTGGATGGAGTGGACGCCGACGTTCGGCGCCACGTTCCGGTTCTCCGACCTCGAGCTGCGATACGCCGGTCGTCTCACGACCGGCACCGGCCAACCCGGCACGGCCCGGGCCTTCCGCGGCGAGGCCGCCGCCGCTTTTTCTCCGGGTTCCGACTTCATCGTGGCTCCGGAGGCGCCGCTGACGCTGCGGGACGCCTCCGTGCTCACGCACCAGGTCTCGGTAAGGATTCCGGTGCGATAGCCGCTTGCCAGGACCAACCCGGAGCGGCGCCCTCTACGCGGAGGCGGGGATGAGCGAAGAGGATTCCGGGCTTCGGATCCTGGGGCAGGTCTTCATGCCCGTGCGAGACCTGAACCGCGCGGTCGGCTTCTATCGCGATACGCTCGGTATGCGCTTCCTCTCCGAGCCTCCCCACGCATGGCGTTCTTCGACTTGGATGGAGTCCGCCTTCTGCTGGGAGAGCCCGAGCGATCGGGGAACCCCGGGGCTTCAATTCTCTGCTACAAGGTCCCGGACATCACGGTGGCGCACGAGATTCTGACTGAGCGTGGCGTGGTATTCGACGTCGAGCCGCACTTCCTCGTCGACATGGAGGACCACGAGTTGTGGCTTGCCGCATTCAAAGACAGCGAAGAGAACCGGCTCGCGCTGATGTGTGAGGTTGCGAAATCGTGAGCGAGCCTTGACCATGTACGCCTAGAAGCTCTATTAAACCGCCTTTCAGGTTCGAACGAGAATAGGAGTACCAATGTCGGAGAATGGTGGCACCCGCGTCCGCGTCATCCTGCGGTGGATTCAGATCAAGGACAACAAAGAAGCCATATGGGACGACGAGGGCGAGTTCCGCTTCCGTGCGAAAATCACTACCGGCGGAGAGAGCCACGAGATTGAGTTTCCGGAACAGGGCTACTGGTCCATTTCCGATCACCCACGACGCAACAAAGTCGACAAGATCGACAAGACGTTGTTCGAGGGTGAAGCCGGGGACAGCCTGGTCGTCGAACTCTTCGGTGTCGAGTTGGACCAACTGACCGCCAATGACCACCTTGAGGACTATCGACGCGAGTTCTCCGGCCCCGCCTCCGACTGGATCGGTCGGCACCAGCCGACCGACGAAGGCACGGGAGACCCCGAGAACATGGTCGACTGGCGAGTCTGCTACGACATCGAGCAAGCCTGAGCCCCCAAGCACTCTCGCCCGCTCGCTGAGGCTCCGTCCGAATCTCGGACGGGGCCTCTTGCGTTGTACCACCGCCCGGTTGATTGGCACATGATCAAGAAGCTCTCTCTAGCCCTGCTGACACTGTTCGGGATGCTGGCCGCGTCGCTGGTGTTTCGTGCCCAAACGATGCCCTCGCTCAGGACGATGACAGCGGTGACTATCGTCGAGGGAGACGTGAAGGCCAACGTCCTGCCCATCCGCGCCCGCGCGGTCGTGAATCACCGCATCCGACCCGGCGAGACTATCTCGAGCGTGCTCGAGCGCGTCCGCGAAGTCGTCGACGACGATCGTGTGCAAGTCCGGGTGTTCGGCGACTGGGGCGCGAATCCGTTCCCGGTCTCGGATGCCAGCGGCGCCCCGTTCCAAATGCTGGCGAGAACGATCATGCAGATCGTTCCCGATGACGACGTGATCGTAGCGCCGTACGTCGTGCCTGGTGGTACCGACGCGAAACACTACTCTGGCCGGTCGCGCCATGTCTTTCGCTTCCAACAGCTGATCCGGAACTCGGACGGGCTGTAACGGGAGGGCGCGCGCCTCTACGATCCACAGTGGCCTCGTAGTTCGGGTTTTGTTCGGTTACATTTGGCATGACACACTCACAAGCCCTTCCCGTTCTGCGCGGCCGAGCGGCGCCGTGGAATCCCCCGAACCGCTTCGAGCGAGTGCACGTCGACAGCGAGGGCTGGAACGATCCTGATGAT
>JAYZBT010000361.1:0-4847 GCA_036338615.1 Gemmatimonadota bacterium | reverse complement strand
CAACGACCGAGATCACTCCCGCTGGCACTTCACGCGCGCGGGTTTTCTACGAGCTGACAAAGCCCGGCATCGCCGGGTACGTCATGATCACGGCCGGCGCCAGCGCTTTTGTGGGATCCCACGGCTCGCTTGGTCTGTTGGCGGCCGTTCACACCATGTTGGGGACGGGCATCGCGACTGCGGGCGCCCTCACGCTGAACCAGTACGTCGAGCGGGAGGAGGACGCCATCATGGTTCGCACCCGCGCACGACCGCTTCCTTCGAAGCGTCTCGAGCCGACGGAGGCGTTCGTATTCGGCAACGCGCTGATCATGTTCGGCCTGATCTACTTGGCGCTCTCCGTCGGTGCGCTACCGGCGGCCATCGCCGCTGCGAGCGCCATCGTATATCACAGCGTCTACACACCGCTCAAGAAGAGGTCGTATGTCGCGACACTCGCCGGGGCCGTCCCGGGCGCTCTGCCGATGCTGATCGGGTGGACGGCCGCGACCGGTACGGTCGATCGCGGCGGCCTCGCGTTGTTCGCCATCGGCTACCTGTGGCAACTACCGCACGTTCTGGGACTCGCCTGGATGCTGCGGGAAGACTACGCGCGTGTGGGCTTCAAGCTCATGCCCACGGGTGGAGCCAGGGTGATCGGGTTTCACATGATGCTCGCTACGGCCTTGCTGGTGCCAGTGAGCTGGCTACCGACCTACCTGGGAAATACGGGCACGATCTACGCTTTGGGTGCGACCATGCTCGGGTGTGCCTTCCTGCTCGCCGCGGTCGTCGCAGCCAGGGACCTGACCGAGGCCAGCGCGCGTCGGGTCTTCTTCACGTCCTTGCTCTACCATCCGCTTCTGCTTGGCTTCATGCTGTTCGATACCGTTCGACTCTAGCGTGCCGGAGGCTGGCACCTTGGACTCCGGCACTTGGGGAGGTTCGCAGTGCGCCGCTTGATTTTCACTTACATCCTACTGGCGACCCCAGTTCTCGCTGACGGTCAAACAGCCGACCGCCCGCGGGCGCGCGACCTCGGCGTCACGGTGGGCATCTTCGCGCCAGGCGAGCACAACGCGATCACCGATGTGGCCGGCGTTCGCGTCGGTCACACCACGGTGTCCGACGGCGTCTCTGTCCAGACCGGGATCACGGCGATCCTGCCGCACGGTGGCAATCCGTACTTCAGTCGGGTTCCCGCCGCGATCCACGTGGGCAACGGCTTCGGCAAGCTGCTGGGCGTCACGCAGGTGCGGGAGCTCGGAGAAATGGAGACGCCCATCCTACTGACCTGCACGCTGTGCGTCTGGAAGGCCGCCGACGCGATGGTCGAGTGGATGCTCGCTCAGGGCGGCATGGAGAACGTGCGCTCGCTGAACGCCCTGGTCGGCGAGACCAACGATGGCGGGTTGAACGACATCCGCTCGCGGCCCATCACCGCCGAGCACGTCGTGCGTGCGCTCGAGTCCGCCAGCGATGGCCCGGTCGAAGAGGGGGTCGTGGGCGCAGGCGCCGGGACCAGTGCCTTCGGGTGGAAGGGTGGCATCGGCACGAGCAGTCGGTTGCTTCCCGAGAGCCTGGGCGGCTATACGGTCGGCGTGCTGGTGCAGTCCAACTTCGGCGGTATCCTGCAGATCGACGGGGCGCCTGTTGGCGTCGAATTGGGCCGCTATGCTTACTCTGCTCAAGTTGGCTCCGCCCAAGTCGGCGACGCCAACGATGCGGACGCACAAGCGCCCGACTACGACCCTCGGGCGGATGAACAGGAGTGGGGCTCGGTCATGATCGTGGTCGCGACCGACGCGCCCCTCTCCGACCGCGGCCTCGAGCGGATCGCGCGGCGGGCGATCATGGGGCTCGCGCGCACGGGCTCTTTCGCGAGCAACGGCTCAGGCGACTACGTGATCGCCTTTTCCACGGCGAACCGCGTGCGACGCTCGACGTCCGGCGGGGTGCACGCCGTAGACGACCTGTCGAACGGGAGCATATCACCGATCTTCGAGGCTACCGTCGAAGCCACCGAAGAGGCGATCTACAACTCGCTCTTCAAGGCGATCACCGTGACGAGTAACGGCCGTACCGTCGAGGCGCTCCCGATCGAGGAGACGACGGACATACTCAGGCGCTATGGAGTCATCCGATGAGCGGGGCGGGCCCCTCGGACTTCGACTGGGCCGTGCGCGCCGAGATCTATCGTGTGTTCGCCGACGTGGGATCGTCCCCGTCGTTCGAGCAACTGTCTGCCGCGCTCGACGCCTCGGTCGCTCGGATCGGCGAATCGGTGGCGGTACTCTACGAGGCCCACGAGATCGCGCCACTGCCCGACGGATCCAGCGTGTGGATGGCGAACCCGTTCGCAGCCACCGAGACCGAGTATCCCGTCGAGACGCCGACCATGACGGTGTACGCCAACTGCGCGTGGGACGCATTGGGAGTGCCTGCGATTCTGGGCACGGACGGGTGGACGCGCACGCGCTGCCAGGAGAGCCATGTGGCGATGGAGTTCGGGGTCCGGGACGGACGGCTCGAAGGCGACGACAGCGTCATCCACCTGGTGACGCCGCCGCGCGACGCTTGGCTCGACATCGGCTTCACCTGACGGACCTACCTGGCCTTCCGGTCGGAAAGGGACGTGGATGCCTGGCTCGAGCGCACGGGGCACAAGCGCGGGGCGACCATCGATTTGGCTCAAATGTGGGCGTTGGTGCAGCCTTGGTACGCGGACCGCCTCGCTCCCGAGTGGAGAGGCCGCAGCGCTCAGGAAGCCCAGGCGATCATGGACGATGTGGGTTTGACTGGGGAGTTCTGGCGGCTGGTGTGAGGGCCGAGTCTCCGGACACCCTCTACGCCGACCCCGCATGCGGTAGCACAGCCACCCTCCACTCGACGCTTTCGTACCCGGCATCCACCAGCGCCACCACCCCGTGACCGCTGAGTATGTCCAGCGCCGTCGGCGGATCGTCCTTGAAGAGGTCGATCCACGTTTCGGCAGCTAGAGCGCGAGCGGCCACGTACAACTGCCACACGCCCTTTGCGAGCGTCGAGGAGACGAGCAAGCGAGTGGACGCGCTCGGTGGTAGCTGCCAAGTGTGCTCGCCGCTCCTCCGCCAACCGCCGTTGGACGCCGACCATTCTACGTCCTCGTAGATCCTCAAGAAGACACTCTGGTCGAGGCCCCTGAGACACTCCAATACTTCGACCTGAGCGGCGGCGCGCTCGTGGTCCTGTCGCCAGATCGCTTCCCAAAGCCCTTCCACGACAGTGGTGGCGCCGCGCTCGCGCAGCAAAGCCGTCAGCGCGCTCGCGTCAGTCTCCGGGCGGTGCCGGAAGTCAGGGCCCCTGAGTTCGAGGTTGTTCTCCGCCGGGTGGAATCCCCAGGGGGCCAGCGTCCACCGATACACAACTGTGTCGGCGCTGTCACACGCGGGACAGGGGCACATATTGCTGCGACGAGACGTCACGGCCAGGCCCGCGGCGGCCGCCCGGCCCTCGAGGTCGGCCCGATCGTCCTCGGCTCCAGGTACTCGGCGGTCGAGCACTTCGTCCACCAGATCCCGCCACTGCTCGAGCGTCGCGTCTCGCACGTGCTGGGGCACCAGCACCGCAGCGACCCACGCCTCAATGTCCAGGTCCGTGATCTCACCGTGCCCACACGAGAGGCACCGCCACCCCGACACAGGCGGCTCACCGCCCGAGTCGAAGATCGCGCCAGTCTCAGCCCCCTCAGTTTCGTTGGCCAAGCTGCTGATTCGGCTCCTCAGCGTGTCGAGCAGCCTGTTCGCCCAAGGGCCCTGCAGGTCATCGAGGGGGTCCTGCTCCCGCGGCGTCAGCATCACGTCGCTGAAGGAGCCCATGCCTCCGTAGGCGTGAAGAATGTCCGGATTGATGCCAGACTCGAGCGCCTGGTCCCGATGGGTCTTCACGAAGTCCAGCCACCCCGTCTGGCCCGCGCGCTCGAAGAGATAGACAAGCGCGGACAGGGTATCCGCCGCTCGAGAGTCTTTAGTGGTCAAGACAGCTCACTCGTATCCAACCTCTCTCTCAGTTGTTCGAGCCGGCGGGTCAGGGTTCGAGCTTCCTCGTTCGAGAGGGCCCGCGCCGTCCGCCGGGTATTTCCCAGGTGTAGCCGTTGGCGGTGGCCGTTATCTCGAAATCTCCAGCTCTGCCCTGAGCGTACGAGCGCATACTGTATCGGCTCGCTCGAGGGTCATAGGAGATGACCGCGAACGCGTTGAACGCGAGCCTGCCATCCGCCTCGAATCCCCGACCTTCGATCACCCGGATCGGGCCCCCCAGAAAGGGTCCGACGGGCTCGGTCTGAGTCACCTCCCGCTTCTCACCAGAAGGGAGAAGAGTCCAGGCGGTCCCCCTCCACGCACCATCCATGAAGGCGAGTCGGCGCATCGCGTCGCTCTGGGCCGCAAGGAGCGCGGCCGGATCCGGAGGCCTCTGTGCAAGAGCCGAAGGGGGGGCTCCCGCCACCGTCAGTACCAGCCCAACCAGCAGTGCTGCGTGTTTTACCATCGGTCGTTCTCCCTGGGGTCGGGAACGTCGGAAGGGCCAGTCCTCCGTCGGCCAAGTCAGCGTCCGGCGACTCGGACACCGGGCGGGAGCAATTTACGCTGCTCGCCCCCCGGGCGATTGTGGAATAGCGACACTCTCGAGGTGGACGTGAGGGAGTTGCCTCCGCGATGTGATCACGGGAGACCCACCAGTGTCTCGTCGATACGGTGATGAAGGTGGACGGGTGCGGTCTTCGCGTTATGAGACTTCGCCCACCAGTTCTGATACAGGTCCACGCTGAACATCAGAAGCAGCATGAAGATCACGATCCACTGCGGGATGTAGGGGAACTCGGTCCCGTT
>JAYZBT010000360.1:0-6959 GCA_036338615.1 Gemmatimonadota bacterium | reverse complement strand
AGAACCGCCACCAACCAGTCCTGGGGCGTTCTGAACTTCTTCGAGTCCGGGCTCCAGGCCTCCTCCAGATCGACGAGCGCGAGCGCGACGGCCTTCAGGTCGCCGCCGGTCTCACGGAACGCACCTGCGATTTCCTCCACGGCGCGCGGCGGCGGCACGTCGGCCACGAAGTGCTGGACGAGCTTGCCTGCCACGAAGTTCGCGGTGGCGGGGTGCGCGCACAGATCGCGGATCGCCTGCTCGCCCTCGCGAATCCCGCCGGGCTGGTACCGCTTGCCCAGCACGGTTTTGGCCCCGGGCTCGTGAACAAAGGGCCGAAACACGAAACCGAGCGGCTCGTCGGGCCGGGACCCGGGCCCCGCTCCGCTCGTGGTCCAGCCCGTCAGCACCCGCGCCAACTGCTCGACGTCTTGCTGGCTGTAACCGCCATCGACCCCGAGTGTGTGCAACTCCATGAGCTCGCGAGCATAGTTCTCGTTGAGGCCACGAGTCAGGCCACCCCGACCCCGACGCTGGGCCGCTGTGGAGCCTGGTCCAATCGATTGTACGTTGTCGAGGTAGAAGAGCATGGCGGGATGCCGCGCCGACGCCATCACCATGTCCGTGAAGTTGCCGAGCACGTGCGGCCGTATGACGGTCCGCTCGTAGTGGCCGGCGAGCGCCGCGACCTGCCGGGAGGCCGCGACCGAAACGCAGAGATGATTCGACCAGAACGCGACCAGCCGCTCGACGAAGGGTGTGTCAGAGGCGACGCGTGCGGACAACATCGTGCCTAGTTCACCGCCCTGGATCTCCCGGATGCGCCGTTGCGTCGCCATGAGCCGTTCGCGCTCCTGAGCGCGCTGTCCTTCCCGCAGCTCCCGGAGCACGGAGGCGACCTCGGCCAGGCCAACACCCTCTCGCGCAGGCTGGCGGCTATCCAACTGGTCTCGCAGCCACCGTCGACCGTCCGGGACGTTCTCGGGCTGCCCAATCCGGGCGCCGAGCCCGAAGCGGCTGAGTGCTCTCAGGGTGGTGTCCACCGCGTGCCTCCCTTGGCATGTGTGCAGCAATAGAGTCTACTGGAGGCGGCCGCGTTAGTTTTTCCACGGATTGCCTTGGGACCATCGCCATGCGGAACGCCATGCCTAGAGCCACATTCGCAGCCCTCGCGGGTCTATGCGCAGCGCTTTCCTGCACCCCGCCCGCGGCCGACGAGGACAGCCTGTCGGAAGCTGAACTCACCATTCAGCTCCTGGCCACATCGATCGCAACAGCCGACACGGCGGTGATGCTCGATCTCTTCTGGCCCGAGGCGACATACGACGATTTTGCCAGCCAGCAGACGTATCAGGGCATTCAGGAGATCGTCCGCTACCTGACCGCGGCCCACGAGTGGGGCGACGACGTCTACATGAACCTCGGCCGAGTCCACACGACCTCTTCCGGCGCGGTCGGTGAGTGGGTCTTCTCCGCAATCCAGGGCCGCCCCATCGGCGATCGCTTCCCGCTGGCGACGGGCAACGAAGTCGTACTCAACGGCGTGACCATCATCGAAATGGAAGGAGGCCGCATCGTGAGGGCCGCGGACTACGTGGACGGCGTCCCGTTGATCCTGCAGCTGGGCGGCCGAATCGAGCTCCCCGGAGGCGGAGTTTGGGAACAGCAAAGCGGCCGATGAAGCGCTGCAGAGCGTGGCCCGCCACGGCGTTTGCGTCACTCTTCGCGATACCCGTGGCGGGCCAAGCCACCGCCGAGCGAATGGAGGAAGAGCGTCTCTCTCAAGGCCCGTCCCAGATCGACGTCGGCGGCGCCTCCGGCGCCTACGCACTCTGGCTGGCATCGCTGGACTTCCTGGCGACGCTACCAGACGGGATCGACTTCGTTCTCGTGGACTACCGGGTGCGCGAGTTCGCCACCGCGTTCGAGGGTCTGCGCGATCGGATGGCGGTCGGGTGCCTGCTCTTCGTGGACGGCGGACCCGCGGGCTATTGGGAACGGGATGTCGTACGCGACTTCAAGGCCCCGCTCGAAGACGACCCCTGCTTCGTCGTCACGGTCCTGCCCATGCACAAGGACCAGTTGATCGCCGTCAGGGTCGCGGCCTAGGGCGCCGGGGCGTGGACATCGACTTCGTGCTCTGGGACCACGACGGAATCTTCGTCGATACGGAACGGTGGTTCTTCGAGGCCACGCAGAGCACGCTGCGGGACTTCGACATCGAGCTGTCCCAGCACGACTGGCTGGACTACCAAGCGCAGGGGCTCGGGCTCAGGAAGGTCGTGTCCGCGTCGAGGGGCGATCAGGTTGATCTCACCCGAGTCCTACGCCTCCGTGACGATCTCTATCAGGAGTTGCTCGAGAACAACGACGTGCTCATCGACGGCGCGACCGACGTGCTCGCGTTGCTCGGCGAGCGCCTGCGCATGGCACTCGTGACCACGTCGCTCCGGCGCTTCGTCGACCAACTCCACGGTGGCACGTCGTTCCTGAGTCACTTCGAGCACGTCGTGACCCGCGAGGACTCTTCGCAGGTGAAGCCCCATCCGGAGCCATACCTGCGCGCGATGGCGATGCTCGGGGCGACCCCTCAAAGGAGCGTGGCGGTCGAGGACTCCATGCGCGGACTCACGTCCGCGATCTCTGCCGGACTCCGCTGCTTCGTCGTACGAAGCGAATTCATGGCCACGTATGACTTCGAGGGTGCCTATGCGGTGCTCGACGACATTCGCGAACTTCCGTCGCACCTCGCCATCTAACGCGGGAGAACACACAATGAGGTCTCACCGCCTACCTCTCATGCAGCTTGCCGCACTGATGCTGATCGGCGCCCCAGCCGGCGCGCAGCAAGACACGGCCGTGCCCGCGCGACCCGAGGACACCGAAGTCTGGCAACCAGCCCCGCCGGTGGTCACGCCCGGCCCGGCACCAGTCGACATCACCCCCCCGTCCGACGCCATTGTCCTGTTCGGCGGAAGCGACCTCGACGAGTGGGTCAACTCGCGTGACGGCTCACCCGCCGGGTGGACGGTGGCCGATGGCGTCGTGACTGTGAACAAGGCCGCGGGCGACATCGAGACGCGTCGTCGCTTTGCTGACTATCAACTCCACATCGAATGGCGCATCCCGGAAGGGAGCACGGGCTCCGGCCAGGCGCGCGGCAATAGTGGACTGTTCCTCGCCTCGCCCAGCGGCAGAAGAGGGGGTTACGAACTGCAGATCCTCGATTCGTACGAGAACGAGACTTATGTGAACGGCATGGCCGCCAGCGTCTACAAGCAGTCGATCCCACTCGCTGACGCCAGCCGCAGGCCCGGCGAGTGGCAGACGTACGACGTGGTGTGGACCGCGCCGAGGTTCAACGCCGACGGTTCGCTCCAGGCACCCGCGCGTGTTACGGCACTCCACAACGGCGTCCTGGTTCAGAACGACTTCGAACTCATCGGCGAAACCGAATACATAGGCACGCCCGGTTACGAGTCTCATGGCGATGCGTCTATCATGCTGCAATCCCACGGCGATCCCAGTCCGCCCATCAGCTTTCGCAACATCTGGGTGCGCGTGCTACGGTGAGTGAGCGAAGAGCAGGCCGAGACGACAAACAGAACTCGCTGAGCCCGGAGCCGAATGGCTCTCGCTGACTGGGGGTGGAGCGAGGACTGGGCGGACAAATTGCTCGCCCTCGGAGGTGACTGGGTGGTGACGGTTCCGCGCTACGCGGAGAGCCACCCCCGCTCGATGCGCGGTGTCCTCCCCCGGCGCTCCAAGTTCTCACGTCAGGCAGTGGGGCAACGTGCCGAAGAACAGATCGTCGCCGCCAACGTGGATCGAGTGGAGAGTGGAGCCCAGCCGGAGATCGTGGTGTCCAAGGCGGGCATCATGTCCATCGTTGTTCGCGGCGGCACCGTGCGCGGGGGGGATTCAATTGTCGCGGACCTCCCTCCCGGACCACACCATCCTCTCGATCGAGTCTGAGGCTGATGTCCCAACTCGACTTGAAGGCCGTTCGCCGCGCTGAGGGCGACGTTACGCTCCCGGGTTCGAAGAGCCTTTCGAACCGGGCTCTGCTGCTAGCCGCGCTCGCCCGCGGCACCACACTCGTTCGCAACCTCCTGGTGAGCGACGACGTCCTCCGCATGCGCAGGGCGCTCACGAGACTCGGCGTGGACCTCGAGATTTCCGCAGATGGCACGCGGGCCGACGTGACCGGGCGGGCGGGACCCATTCCGGGCGGGAAGCGAGAATATCGACTCGATCTGGGCAACGCCGGCACCGCGTTCAGGCCGCTGACCGCCGCGCTGTGTCTCTCCGGCGGCGTGTTCGAACTGGTGGGGGATCCGCGCATGCACGAGCGCCCCATCAAGCACCTCGTCACCGCCCTCAGGCGCCTCGGCGCGCGAATCGAGTACCTGGGGAGCGACGGTTATCCGCCACTCAAAATCGAGGGCGGTGGACTCACGGGCGGCGAGGTGTCCATTCCGGGTGATATCAGTAGTCAGTTCCTCACCGCCATTCTGATGGCGGCACCGCTGGCTCGGCGCCCCACCCAGATCCAGGTGGTCGGCGAGCAGGTGTCGAAGCCCTACATCGAGATGACCCTCGACGCGATGAGGCACTTCGGCATAGAGGTTCGCCACCAGGACCTGCAGCGCTTTCATGTCCCGACGGGGAGCTATGTCACGCCGGGAGAGTTCCTGGTCGAAGGTGATGCTTCCGCGGCCACCTACTTTCTGGCGGCGGGCGCGGTCGCGGGTGGGCCAGTGCGCGTGCACGGTGTCGGGCGAGGGAGCGTGCAGGGAGACCTCGCGTTCGCGCGCGTGCTGGAAGCGATGGGCGCGACCATCGAGATGGGTGACGACTGGATCGAAGCAAGGGCGCCCCAGGGCAAGCTCAAAGCCATCGACATGGACCTCAACGCGATCCCCGACGCGGCCATGACCGTCGCGGCCGTCGCGCTCTTCGCCGACGGCACGACCACGATTCGCAACGTCTACAACCTACGGGTCAAAGAGACGGACAGAATTCATGCATTGGCTACCGAGTTGCGGAAGCTGGGAGCCAAGGTCGAGGCCGGTTTCGACTATCTCGCGATCACGCCTCCACAGACCGTGAGACCGGCGAGCATCGACACCTACGGTGACCACCGCATGGCGATGAGCCTGTCGCTCGCGGCGTTTGCGGGAACGGACATCCAGATACGCAACCCCGAGTGTGTGTCGAAGACCTTCCCGGACTACTTCGCCGTGTTCGAGTCGATCTGCGTTCGCTAGCTCGGCTACAGGACTTTCAGGTACTCGAGCAGCGCATCCTTCTGCGCTTCGGTCAGTCACCGGAACTCGTGCCCCGCGTTCGAACGCCCCACCTCACGAGTGTCGTAGAGCGCGGCGCACCACCACACCGCGAACTAGACGGGGGCAATGGGTTGAGACTGCCACCGGCCGGGCGGCGCGCGTCGTAGGAGGGAACAGCGGGTGAGGCAGGGTTCAGGCCCAGCCCTCAGACTCCGTACGTGCGATCCACTTCTGCTCGAATGTCCCCGAGCGATGCACCTTGCCGGGTCATTTCGTGCGCGATCTCGGCCTCACCCATGCATACGTCGCACTCCGCCGCGTGATCGCTCGCGAAACAGTCCAGCAGAGAATAGTGTCCGGCGTGCTGGGAGCAGTGACAGTAGCAGTAGAGTCCATCGAGCACGTGGGGGGCGGCGGCCGCGATTTGGTAGGCCTCCCGCGCCCTCGGGAAGCTGGCGTAGCGGGCGTCGGGCACTACATCGGACGCCATCTCCGCGACCCGCACCGTAGGATGCGTCCCATCGCTACGGACGGTTTGGCTGATGACCGCCAGGACCAGGAATGCCGCCCCGGCGCTCGCCGCCAAAATCCACGCGGGATGCCTGGTGCGGCTGGGTTTTCCGTGGCCTCGAGAGTCTGTGTTACGGGCCCGCCGTCGATTCTCTGCGCGACTCATCGGTCTTGCTCCTGGGACGTATGGGTAGCGGGGCTCCCGAAGAAGCGTCCGCGATCAGAGCAGGGACACGGCGTGGGGCCGATGCGTTGAAGCCCCAGGGCCGCACCGTGTCCGGGGCCGCTACATCTGTCGGTACGCCGGCCCGCTCCCCCCCTCACGCGGCGTCCAGCGCGGACCCAGCACGTCCGTCGCCTTGCAGTCGATACAGTTCGGCGCATTGACGCGGAGCTCGCTGCCGTCGCGCTCGTAGACACCGGCCGGGCACATGTGCACGAACAGCTCGGCGGCCTCCGCGCTCACGTGCTCGCCGACGATGAGGTGCGAGGGAATGTCGTCCCGGGTCTGATTCCCGGACTTGTAGACGGCATCCACCTTGGAGAACGTCAGCTTGCCGTCGGGGACCAGGGGCTCCTCCGTGGTACCAAGCGATCGCGGCTCGGCCGCGTCTTCTTCGATGGCGATCTTGCCACCGGGAAACGCGCCCTTCGTCAGTGTCATCAGCACCGCCTTGGCCCCGCCCATGTAGAAGCCGCTCTTGAAGGCGAGCCGCATGTTCCGGCACTGCCGGAGGTCCTTCATGATCACGCTCGAGTCGACCGCGCTGCTGTAGCCCGCGAGCCCCGCTTGCGAAGTGTCGCCCGCCTTCAGCGCCTCGAAGATCTGGCGAGCGGCCATGATGCCCGAATGCATCGCGTAGTGGATACCCTTGAGCGACGAAACCTCCACGTAGCCCGCCGCGTCCCCCACGAGACAGACGCCGTCACCGTGACGCCGCGACGGCACCGAATAGAAGCCCCCTTCCGGGATCGTCTTGGCGCCCCACTCGACCATCTCACCGCCCTCCAGGTACCGCCGGAAGAGCGGGTGCAGCTTCATTCGCTGCAGCGCCTCATGAACGTCGAAACGCGCATTCTGATAGTCGAGCCCGACGACGAGACCGAGCGCGACGACATCGTCGGACATCGGGTACATGAATGAACCGCCGAAGGCGTCCCGGGGCAGCGGCCAGCCCA
>JAYZBT010000359.1:0-11238 GCA_036338615.1 Gemmatimonadota bacterium | reverse complement strand
GGGCAAGCCCAGAGCTGGGATTACTACATCCGCAGCCTGCAAGGCCACAAAGGAGGCGGCCGCGTAAGCGAGGAAGACGCGCCCTATGTGGCGGCGCTTCAACTCGTCTAGCCAAGTCATGTTTTCTGAGCGGTGGGGGGGAAGTCCGAAAGTCAGATGGCCAAGGAAAATGCCCACCGTCGCGCTTTTACTGCAAGGAGGCACCCTATCAGTAAGCCTCGTTCAATTGGGCCGTCCTTCTGGCTCGCATCTACGAGGTGCTGCCGCTGCTCTGCCCCGCTGTGGCGGCCCCATGAGGATCGTCTCCTTCATCACCGATCCGCCGGTCGTCATCGCCATCCTGCACCACCTCGAGCTCCCGCACACACCTCCCCCCATCTCACCCGCTCGTGGTCCTCCGCAGGGAGACTTCCTCCTCGACCAGACTCCGGCCTTCGATCCCTCCGAGGCCGAACCAGTCCCCGTGTTCGTGTTCGACCAGTCGCCGCCCGACGATTTCGGCGACTGAGGCCTTGCCCCAGGCTACCCCCCCGGACAGCCTCAGCCATTCGGCCACCTCGTCCCGCCCGTCGCAACATCCCAACGTCCCAATCCATCATCCGACTGTCGACCACGACTCAATCAGTGTCCTCGATCAGAACGACCAGCCCACCTCTCCCTCCGCTTCCCATCCCGTAACACCCCTCACCCCTACGCTTCATCCCAAAGGGCGGTTGAAATACCTATCCATAGGTTTGGTGGATGACGCGAGGGATCATCGAGGGTGGGCGCCGCACGGGGAGCACGGAGTCATCGAAACGAATATATGAGAGGGCGTGCCGGCACGATCATGTGCGACGATCCACCACGCCGCGAAATACTGCCAAGGCGTCGTCGGTGGCACTCCCGGGTCACGATCCGTAGGATCGTCCGTTCCCTGCCTCCGCTTTCCCAGAGCGCCGCCTCTTGAGATCCTTCGTTCGCCATCCCCTCGGAATCCTCGGCTTCTATCTGGCCGTGACCTCCCCACTGCTGATCGGCGGTCTCGTGAGTGGGAGCGGGGTCGGTGCCTGGCTCATTCTTCCGGTTCACCTTGCTGTTGGCGGGGGATCGCTCTGGTGGGCGAGTCGCAAGGATCCGGATCGGCGCGTGGGCATGGCGCTCGCACTGCTCGCGATCCCCATTGCCTATGCTGAGTTGCCGTGGCTGAACCAGGCGCTGACCTCCGGATATAGGGATCCCCTCCTCATCACGTGGGAACGCGCCCTCACCGGCTTCGATCCCTCGCGGGAGTTGGCGGGGCGGTTCCCGTGGGTCTGGGTGAGTGAGCCACTCCACTTCGCCTATCTCAGTTTCTACCCGGCGGTCTTCTTTCCGCCCATCCTCCTGGCCGTACGAGGGCGGCTGAGGGAAGGCACCACGACCGTGTTGGGCGTATTGATCGCCGCGGTCGTCTGCTACATCGCATTCGTGTTGTTTCCGGTGCAAGGCCCGCGCTATTTCGGTCCGCCCGAGGGCGTGCCGGAGGGTCCCATGCGGCGCCTGACTCTCTTGATCCTAGAGAACGGCTCGTCGAGGGGGGCGGCATTCCCGAGCTCGCACATGGCCCTCATGACCGCGCAGGCCGCGCTCGCCCTCCGCTTCCAACCCAAGGTGGGCGTCTTGTTGACCTTGGGCGCACTGGGTGTAGGGTTGGGCGCGGTCTACGGTGGCTTCCACTATTCGGTGGATCTGGCCGCGGGCGCAGTGGTCGGCGGGTTGAGCGCGTGGGTTGCCCTCAGGCTCGACCGCGCAGGCCCGACCGGGGCGTGAAGGCCGGCGTCCGCGGTCGGTAGAAGTGCGGTTCGTTGATACGGCCGGCTCGTGATGGTACACGGCGCTCTCAGCGCCGGCGCGGGAAGGCGTGTATGCAAGCGAATCAGGACCGGACCGTATTGTCCCCGACTGCATGTGATGCGTCAGCCTTATTGTGACGGGCTGGCTCTAGACAGGTTGTCGCCTGCTGCCGAGGTTCGGAAGCCCGCCCGGGCATTCACGTTGAGAAGAGGCAGTGCTGTTGAGACACGCGAAAGTCGGCCCATTCCTATCGTCCCTTCTGCTCTTGGGACTCACGAGTTGCGGCGGATCGGAGGGTCCGGGCACGACCGAGCCCGACCCCCCTCGCGCGGTGTCGATCACCGTCACACAGACTTCTGTTACCCTGTCGTTCGTCGGCGCCACGACTGCCCTCAATGCTTCGATCCGCGACCAGAACGGCCAGCTTTTCTCCAGTACAATCAGCTGGTCGAGCGACGACCCTGCGGTCGTCACGGTGGATGCGGCGGGGCTGCTGACCGCTGTCCAGAACGGGACTGCCACCGTGACCGCCTCCTCGGGCAGCTTGTCGGCCACGGTCGCTGTCACGGTGCAGCAAGTCGCTACCCAGCTTGCGATCGTCTCCGGTGACGGACAGAGTGCGGCCGTTGGGCAGGCGCTGCCCGAGGCCCCGGTGGTCAGGGCTGAGGACGCAGGGGGCGCCACAGTTGCTGGCGTAGGCCTCGCGTTCGAGGTCAGCTCCGGCGGAGGATCCGTCGGCTCCGAGGCGGTCGTCACGGATGCAGACGGCCTCGCTTCAACGTCGTGGACACTCGGCACGACGGCCGGGCTCCAGCAGATCAGGGTCTCGATCGCTGGTGCACCGTTCGCACCGATCGAACTCTCCGCCACCGGGATCGCGGCTGCGGCCTCGGCGCTCGCAAAGGCCTCCGGCGATCTTCAGGTCGGCCCTCGCTCGCTCGCTCTGTCGGCACCCATCGTGGTGCAGCTCCAAGACGAGTTCGGAAACGGGGTGGCTGACGGTGAGGTCACCTTCCTCGTTACCGGAGGCGGCGGCTCGGTGAGTCCCGCGGTCGCGACCACCGGCGACGACGGCACCGCCCAGACGACTTGGACGATGGGCTCGGTGCTCGGCGGGGCGACGTTGACCGCGACCGCGACGGGCTTCCCGCCTGTGGCGTTCACCGCGACCGCCGTACCGGCCACGCCGGACCTGGTGGCCGGGGCGCTCTCGGTCAGCCCGGCCGTGCCGACGTCGTTGCAGACGTTCACGGTCACGGTGCCCGTCACCAACGAGGGTACCGTGACGACCGGAACGACCTTTCCGGTTCAACTACTCGTCGATGGAGCGGAGGTGGAGTCGAAGACGATCGGCCCCCTGCTTCCCTCGGCGAGCACCGACGTCGCATTCACGGTCGGTCCGCTGGCCGCCGGCGAGCGGGCCCTCAGCGCGGTGGTGGATCCGACCGCTGCCGTCGCCGAATCCGATGAGGGCAACAACGCGTCGGGTCAGTCCGTCACCGTTGCCGCCCAGGCCACGCTGGTGGTCGGCACGCCCATTCCCGGCCTCGGTGCCGTCAAGGACGTGGAACTACTTTTCGCGTTCGAGCTTCCCGTAGCGGATGGCTCGATCGAGTTCACGCTCACCGGCAATACGACCGACGACGCCGACGTGTACGTCCATCACGGGGAGCGACCATTGTCCCGGGACGACTATACGGCGTGCATTTCCGGCAACTTCGATAGCAACGAAGCGTGCCGCGTCAACGCCGCTCTCCCCGGCACCTATCACATCCTGGTCCATGCGTTTACGACCTTCGCCGACGCCACGTTGAGCGTGGCGACAGGCCTCGAGGTGCTGCCGTTCGACATCGAGCTCGTGTACGTGGATACGCCGACGAACCCGCAACGCGATGCCTTCACGACGGCGGCGGAGCAATGGGAGAGCATCATCCCGTTCGACATCACCGACATCCCGTTCACGACCAACCCGCAGGCGGCTGGCGCGTGTGGCGTCACTTGGTTGCCGGCCATCGACGACACCGTAGACGATCTCCGGATCTACGTGCGCCTCGATTCGATCGACGGGGTCGGCAATGTCCTCGGGAGTGCGTCCTTCTGCACCTTCCGCACCCAGTCTGGGTTACCGGTGATCGGGTTCATGGAGTTCGACACGGCCGACCTGAACAGCCTGGAAGCGAACGGGTCGCTCGGGGCCGTGGTCGCCCACGAAATGGGCCACGTACTGGGGATCGGCACGCTTTGGCCGAGGGCCGAGTTGATCCGTAACGCGTCGATCGGCAACCCCGGTGTCGACACGTATTTCGCGGGCCCGCTCGCGATCGCCGCGTTCGATGATGCTGGAGGGGCCGCGTACTCCGGAGAGAAGGTGCCTGTCGAGAACAGCGGCACGGCGGGAAGCGCGGACGGCCATTGGCGGGAATCCGTCCTGCGCACAGAACTGATGACGCCCCAACTCGATGTCGGGGCTGAACCGCTGAGCGCCATTTCGGTCCAGTCGCTGGCAGACGTGGGCTACCGGGTCGACGTGACGAAGGCCGACGCCTACGCGCTCCCCATCAGCAGCGCGGCGGCCGTGCGTGGGCGGGGCCCCGTGATCGACCTGAGCAATGACATCTGGATCGGAACCATCCTGGGGGTGGACGCCCAGGGACGCCTCGTTCGAACCATTCGCCGCTGATCAAAGCGGAGGAACTGCTACCGCAGAACCGCGATCAGATCGCTGAAGTCATCGGTCCAACGGACGGGGGTAGCCTGAGTGGGCTCGGTCGCACCGATGCCCTCGGGAGCAGGGGTCTCCGCGTCCGCGAGCCACATCCAGGCATTCCGGATGCCCCCACTATCCGGGGTTGGGGCTTGGTCCAGACGCAGAGCCTGGAGACCAGCGGCCTCGGCGAGGCCCCGCACGACGCGCTCGAGGTCGACGTGTCGGTTCGTGATCTGGACTACCAGCACACCCCCCGGAGACAGAGCGCGTCGGTATAGCTCGAGCGACTCCAGGGTCAGAAGGTGCACGGGCACGGCATCCCCAGAAAACGCATCGACGATCAATACATCGTAGCGTGGTCCGCCCTGTGCCTCGGCCAGTTCTCGTTCGAGCATGAGGCGCCCATCCCCGAGCACGACCTCGACCTCGGCCTCCGCAGCGTCGAGGAACGTGAAGTACTCGCGCGCCAACCGTTCAGCCGCCGGGTTGATCTCGTAAAAACGAAAGCGGTCCCCGGGCAGGCTCCAGGCCGCGAGCGTGCCCACGCCCAAGCCGATCACACCCACGCTCAGCGGATCTCCCGAGCGTCGACGGGGGTGGCTGCGAATGGCCTGAGCGGCTCCGCTGCCCGCGGTGAAGTACGCCGTGGGAAGTATGGAGCGTATGGGGTCCAGGTACTGCGCACCGTGGAAGATTCGGCCGTGACGCATGACCCGCATCTCCGACATGATCCCGGCAGGCCGGTCCTGCACGCGCAAGACGCCGTAGAAGTTTCGCACGGTCGAGCGCGTTCCCTCCATCGTGCGCATCGTGGGCAGCACGAATGCGGTGGCCGCCGCACCGGCGATGGATACCAGCAAGACACCGGCCATGGAGGCCGCGCGACCGCGCAGCGCCGAGGCCGGATCTCTCCGCATCGCCACGAGCAGCAGAGCATAGGCGCACAATACGAATCCCGGAAACTCGTAGAAATCCGAGAGGACGGCGGGCGCAATGACCGCCACACCGAGACCGCCCAGGGCTCCCCCTCCGGCCATGGCGAGGTAGAAGATCGTAAGGTGCTCGGGCGGCGGCGCGGTGCGGGCGAGTTCACCGTGGCATACCATGCATGCCGAAACGAGGACCCCACAGCCCAACAGGATCTGAACGAGCACGGAAAGTGCGAAGCCCCCTGCCCAGAGCAGCGAGGTCGCCGCCAGGCTGAGCACCAGGAATGCTCCCCAGGTGTTGCGCCGATAGGCCCCCGCGAATGCCGCGATCAACGTCCCGAGGTAGAGCGCGAGCGGGACCACCCACAGCAACGGAACCGAGGCGACGTCCATCGTGATCATGTTCGTGATCGCCATGAGCAATCCGGTCCCACAAGCGGCGGCTGCCGCCCAAAAGGCGAGCTTGCCCGGTGTGGGACCTGGACTCGATGTCGTAGCGACAGCAAGATCACTTCGGGGAGACGCGTGAGCGCGAGCCCGCGAGGTCCGCAACACGAGCACAGCCAATCCGAGCGCGAAAGCCCCGTACACCCAGGACCAAACCACAGCCTGACGATGCACCGCCATGAAAGGCTCGACTACCGTCGGATAGGCCAGGAGCGCGAGTAGCGAGCCGGCGTTGGACACGGCGTACAGTCGGTAGGGCGATCGATCGGGCGTCTCGCGACCGAACCAGTCGTGCAACAGCGGTGTGGTGCCGGCCAAGACAACGTACGGCGCCCCAACGGATGCCAGCAGCAGTCCCAGCAGCCTCCAGGTCGGCGACTCGGGTCCCGACGGCTTCCACGCTTCGGCCGGCGTGATCGGAAGCACGAGCAGCGAGAGAATGACGATCGCCACGTGCACGAGTGCCTGGCGCCGCAGTCCGAGACGACGGCCGAGGTGAGCGTAGGCGTACCCGGCGAAGAGCAGCGCTTGGTAGAAGAGCAGGCTCGTCGTCCAGACGGACGCCGCCCCCCCGAACCACGGGAGGACGGCGCGGGCCATGTGCGGTTGCACCAGGAACAGCAGGAGAGCGCTCAGGAATGTGAGGACTGCGTAGCTCCACATGGGCACGCAGAATACGAGTGCGTGCGTTCAGTCGCTACGTAGGGCCGCGCCCGGCGCGTTACTCTCGGGCCTCGAGTACGTAGTGGCCGCCTACATGGTCGAGGCGAAGGCGCGTCGGAGCGTTGCCCTCCATCTCGAACGTGTAGCGTGTCGTGCCTCGAAAGAACGTCGTGCCCTCGAGGAACTCGACGGGCTGAGCACCGCCCCGGGCCTGGGTCGCTACCGTCAGGCGCCCCTCCCCGTCGACCGCGACTCTGGCGGTCATCGTGCGCCCGCGCGCGGGCCCCGTGAACTCCCCCACCAGGTCAGCGAGGTCTCCCGGGTAGCTGCCCGCTACCGGATCCGCCGCATCGCCGAACAAGTGCCGGCCGATCGCGTTGGCGATTCCCGCGGGGTTCGCGGGGCCGGTGGTGTTCACCAGCACGACCACGATCGCGTCCTCTTCCGTGTAGTAGCGCGACTCTGCAAGGAACCCGTTGATGCCGCCTCCGTGCCCGATCATCGGGCCGCCGGGACCAACGTGCTGAGTGATTCCCTTCGCGTAGCGAAGAGTAGTGCCGTCCTCGAGCGGCTCCGGTGTGACCAACAGCCGGTATGCTTCCTCGGGCAGCACTTCGCCTCCATGAAGTGCGCGATTCCAGGCGATCAGGTCCCCGACGGTCGAGCAAAGGGAGCCCGCAGCGTATGGCCAGAGGTGGTTGAGGTACGGCGCCCGCTGAAGCCCCCTCTGCGAGGCCTGGTACCCGTGCGCGCGGTTCTTCAATACGACCGAGTTGCTGCAATAGGACGAATCGTCCATGGCTGCCTTCGGGAAGACGTTCTGCTCGAGATAGTCCGAGTAGGACTGTCCAGAGACCTTCTCGATGATCAGGCCGAGAAGGAAGAATCCCGAATTGTTGTAGATCAGCGCCGTGCCGGGTTCGAAGTCGAACGGTTCGGCGCCGACCAGCGCCAGGAGCGTGTCCCGAGAGAGGTCCTGCGTGGCGAGCGTCCCGAACGAGCCCATCTCCGTGTAGCCCTTGATGCCCGATGTGTGATCCATGAGCCGTCGTACGGTAACCGTACGGCCCTGCGTGTCGAATTCAGGTAGGTACGTGCTCATGTCCGCGTCCAAGTCGATCTTCCCTTGCTGCCAAAGCATGAGCACCGCAACGGACGTGAACTGCTTGGTTACCGAGCCGATCTCATGAATTGCGTTTCGTGGCATCGGCACGTCCCACTCCAGATCGGCGTGTCCGTAGGTGCCCATGAGGAGGGTCTCCGACCCCTGCACAACGCCGACGCTCATGCCCGCGAGCGTTCCCGCCTCGATATACTCGGAGGCGATGGAGTCTACGAATGCGGCCAGACGCGGGGACTGCGCGGTCGCGTCGACGGGAGCGAACGCGACGAGACAGAGCGAGAGGCAAGCGAAGCAGAAGCGGCGTACCATGGTGGCGGCTCCGGACGGAAGCAGGGAAGAAGGACTTAATTCTCGGGCTGACCGGGGGACGTGCGCAATCGCTCTCCGTCCCTACTCCGGGCACGAGTCGGCCCCGAGTGGCAGGGGCGCCCTGAGTCCTGCTATCGTGGAGGCGACGCACAATCGATGTTACGCAACGCATGAGACTCACGACAGATGATTGAGCCCCAGCAGCCTGGCCGGCTCGCAGCTACGTACCGGCTTCGGTGTCCGACGTACGAGGCGGCGACAGAGGTCGCGCGGGACATTGCCCGTGAGCAGACGCTCGAGGTGCCACCGGGCGTGGTCGACGGCCAGCTGGAGGAGCGACTGCTGGGGCAGGTGGACCATGTAGGAGACCATCCTGAGGGGGGGTTCGACGCGCGAATCTCCTACGCGCTCGAGGTAACGGGGACGGAGTTGCTGCAGGTCGTCAACGTGGCATACGGAAACGTCTCGCTCATGAACGGCGTGCGCCTCGTCGACCTGGTCCTTCCGGCGGAGGTGCTGGACGCGTTGCCTGGACCACGCCACGGGCTCGATGGCCTGCGGCAGATGGTCGGGGCTGAGGCCGGTCGCCCGTTGGTCAGCGTCGCGATCAAGCCCGTGGGTCGAAGCTCCCGGGAACTCGCCGAACTGGCATCCACATTCGCGAGGGCGGGGGTCGATGCGATCAAGGACGACCACGGGTTGGTGGATCAAGGCGCGGCGCCATTCCTTGAACGGGTGACGACGGTCGGTGCGGCCGTGGCCGCAGCCAATTCGGAGACCGGGGGACATACGATCTACTTTCCGAACGTCACGGGACCTGTGGATCGACTCGAAGAGCGACTCGATCACGTGGTCGCGGTAGGGTGCGGGGGCGTCATGGTATGCCCCAGCCTGATGGGGCTCGATGTAATGCGAGTCATCGCGAGCGGCCCCCGTCCGCTCGCGATCATGGCGCATCCCACGCACAGTCAGGTCGCCCCGGGTCGGCGGGAAGGGATCGCTCCCGACGTGCTCTACGGCACGCTCTACCGCCTGGCCGGCGCCGACGTCGTGGTGTACGTGAACGCCGGCGGGCGCTTCGCATGGCCCGTCGAGCAGTGTGAGGCGATCAACACCCGACTGCGGGCGCCGCTCGGCGGCCACCGCACCAGTGCTCCAGCCCCCGCGGGCGGCGTGAACGACGCCGACGCCGGTTCGTGGCTGGAGCGATACGGACCGGATACGATGCTTCTCATCGGCGGGAGTCTGCTGGCCCAGACCGACTTGTTCGGGGCCACCAGTCGCCTGATGGAAGCCGCTCACGCCGCAACGCCGTCCGGTGCTCGATCATGAGCGAATCGCGCGTGATCCCCGCCACGGACTCCGGTTGGGCCGGGGTAGACGCGAGGCGCTACAAGGACGGGGCCGGGCCCTTTCGCGACGTGGTCCGGCATACGTTGCTGGGCGGAATGAGCCGCGAGCCCGACTTGGCGTTCGAGGTGCGCTACTTCGAGGTCGCGCCGGGCGGCTATTCGTCTCTCGAGCGACACGAACACCCGCACGCCGTCGTGGTCGTGAAGGGGCGCGGCACGGTACGGCTGGGGGATCGCGTCGCGGAGATTCGTCCCTTGGACGTGATCTACGTGGCGCCTCACGAAGTGCACCGTTTCGAGGCGCATGACTCGGAGCCGCTGGGCTTTTTGTGCGTGGTAGACCGTGTGCGCGACCGGCCCATTGTGGTAGACCAGGGGCAGGAAGGCGAAGGCTCCCAACCCCCGATGCCGGAGGCACCGTGAAGGTCGGTGGCGTCGCGTATCGAGCGATCTCTCTCGACGGCGATGGTTGGGGGGTCCGTGTCATCGACCAAACCGTGCTGCCGCATCGTTTCGATGTGGTCCGGCTCGAGACAGTAGAAGATACGGCCCGAGCGATTCGGACCATGCTCGTTCGAGGAGCGCCACTCATCGGTGCGACTGCCGTTTATGGGGTTGCGCTGGCGATGAGGTCCGATCCCTCGGATGCATCGCTCGACAGCGCGGTCGAGCTGCTTGCCGGGACGCGGCCCACCGCCGTCAACCTGCGTTGGGCACTGGACCATGTACGGGAATCCCTGCAAGAGCTTCCCGCCGCAGGCCGCGCGGATGCGGCCTACCGTGCCGCTCGGTCCGTTTGCGACGAGGACGTCGAGCGAAACCGCAGCATCGGTCGCCACGGCCTGGCCATGCTGCATGAGCTGGCCGGCGACGCCGGCCGTGCTCTCGAGCGTCCGCTCAACGTGCTCACGCATTGCAACGCCGGTTGGCTCGCCACGGTCGATTGGGGGACCGCCACCTCTGCGATCTACCAAGGCCACGACGCCGGGTTGCAGGTCCACGTTTGGGTGGACGAGACGAGACCGCGCCTGCAAGGTGCGACCCTCACGGCGTGGGAGCTCGGGCAACACGGAGTTCCTCACACTGTGATTCCGGACAGCGCCGCTGCGTACATCATGCGCAAGCGCGAGGTCGATGTGGTGATCGTAGGCACCGACCGCACGACCGGGTGCGGCGACGTGGCGAATAAGATCGGCACATATCCGCTCGCTCTCGCGGCGGCGGACAATGAGGTCCCCTTCTACGTCGCGGTACCGTCTCCGAGCATCGATTGGGGGACCGAAGACGCTGGGCTCATCCCGATCGAGGAGCGCGACGCGGGTGAGGTCACGAGCGTGCGCGGCGTCGACGTTGAACAGGTACCCCGCGCGGTACGCATCACGCCCGCGAAGTCCCGAGCCATGAACTACGCGTTCGATGTTACGCCGCGACGCCTTGTGACCGGGCTAATCACCGAGCGAGGCATCTGCGGGGCCAGCGGGGATGAACTGCGCCGCCTCTTCCCGGATCATCGATGATCGAGCTGCGCTTTCTCCCGCGGCCTGTGCGGCGTCTCGTAGAGCACTCCGCTCCCGTCGCATCGCCTCAGGTGTCGACGCGACCGCCCTTGGTAGTCGCTTTGCGACCAGGACTGCGCCCACCACGCACACGGCGACGCTCGTCAGCCCCACGGAAGCCCAGAAGACGGACCAGAGCCCGTTCTGTCCAAGTACGTCCGCCACTCTCGCGGCATCACGAAGCGGGAGAGGCTCTCGGCAAAAAACGCGGCAATGAGACCGATGTAGGACCAGCTCATCCAGGTAGCGTGCGCCTCGATCCATTGCTTGCGAGGGCGACGGAGCAGCACGCTCGCCAATCCCATGAAGAGCGTGATGGTCGCGACGATTGCCGCTA
>JAYZBT010000358.1:0-4027 GCA_036338615.1 Gemmatimonadota bacterium | reverse complement strand
CTCCCAGAAGGTGATGTGGGCCTCGCCGGTCGGTTTGTTCTCGTCCAACGTGACTTCTCTGGACTCTGGGCTGATGCTGCCATTCTCCGTGGGGTGTGGGGGGCGGACCGTATACGTGCCGCCCAGCAATCCGCTGAAGCTGTAGAGCCCGTTGCTGTCGGTCTCGGTCGCGGCAATCTCCCCTCCGCCCTGGTCGAGGAACACGCGGTGATTCTTCACCGCCTCGGTGCCATCTTCGCCGACCTTCTGGATCTTGCCCGAGATCGCGGAGGTCACCGTCGCCTGGAAGGAGAAAACCTGCTGGTTGAGGCCGACGTTGAACAGCGCGTCACCCTCCATCGCGGTTGGGAAGACTCCGGCGATGATGCCGTTCAGACCCGCGCCACCCGCGCCGATATGACGGGAACCGGGGCCCCAGAAGGTCCGCTTGAAGGCCGTGATGGGCCTCCCGTTCAGGTCGAAGGCCTGCACGGTGATCGCGACCTTCTGGCCGACAGCCATCCGGGGCCTCTCGGGGAAGATCGAAATGCGGTCGACGAGCGGCGTGAGTAACACATCGCCCACGAGAGCGCCGACACCAATGTCGAGCGAGTGGGGCAGCCGTCCCCAGCCGCTAGTAGAGCGTCCGCTTCAGCAGTTCGGCTGGATGCAGCGCGAGCCGGCCGGTCCCGTCCAGGATCTGGGCCCTGCAACTCGTGCCCGGCGCAACGATCAACGTGTCGTCCCGCGCCCTGCGCACGGCGGGCAACAGGTCGAGTTCCCCCATCTGAAGCGAAACGTCGTAGTGCTCTGCGTGGTACCCGAAGGCGCCGGCCATGCCGCAGCAGCCCGACTGGATGGCCTCGACCTCGAGCCCCGGGACGCGACCCAGCAGGCTCAGGGTAGCCTCGGCGGCACCGGCGGCTTTCTGATGGCAGTGGCAGTGGACGGCCGCTTGCCGAGGAAGCTCGACGAACGGAACAGGTGCGCCGCCTGCGATGTCCGCATCCACCGCCTCTTCGAAGAGCAGAAGGCTGTCGGCCACCAACTCGGCTTCCTCCGACCGCGCCAGCCGACGCACCTCGTCGCGAACCGTGAGCACGCAACTCGGCTCCAGTCCCACGATGCGGACACCCGCGCTCGCGTAGGGGTGCAGGTACGACACCAACCGCTCGGCCTCCACCCGCGCCTCATGGAGCATGCCGGCGCTCAAATAGGTGCGTCCACAACAGAGCGGTCGCCCGTCCTCCGGGAAGCAGCCGCCTATGGAGCCCCGCGTGCGAGAGAGCACGTCGTACGCAGCGCGCGCCACGTCGGGCTCGAACCAGCGCGTGAAGGTGTCGACGAAGAGCAGGGTGTCCGCGAAGCCGTTCGCTGTCGGCGCCCCGGATCCGATCTCGCGATCGCTCCAGGGGCGGGCCGCCCAGCGCGGGAGCGGGCGTCGGGCAGAGATGCCATAGTGGCGTTCCCCGAGCGCCCGCAGGGCCTTGTTGTTTCCAGCGGCGTTGATCACGGTAGCGAGCCGGCCGAGCCGGGGCGCCTGCCGCGGGAGATGCGCGAGCAGACGCTCCCGTCGCGGGACGCCAAAGCTTTGGTTCTGGCGATGCTGCCACTCGAGCTTGAGCGCGGCCATATCGACGCCCGCTGGGCACTCGCGCTTGCAACCCTTGCAGGAGATGCAGAGGGACATTGCGTCGGCCATTTCGGGGGAGTCGAGGCCGTCGCTCCCGAGCTGGCCGGTGAACGCGAGCCTGAGCGCGTTGGCACGCCCCCGCGTGGAGTGTCGCTCGTCCTGGGTGGCGCGGAACGAGGGGCACATCACGCCCGGGTCGGACTTGCGGCAGGCCCCGTTGTTGTTGCACCGCTCCACCGCGCCGAGCAGGCCCCCTTCCGCCGACCAGTCGAGTACTACTGGAAGCCCATGCACGGCACCGTACCCCGGCGCGTACCGGAAGAGGCCGCGGTCGTCCATGTCGGGCGGGTCGACGATGTTGCCCGGATTCATGAGCCCGCCGGGGTCGAGCGTCTTCTTCACGTCGGCGAACAGTCCGGCCATGCGCGCCCCGAGCATCGACTCCAGGAACTCGGATCGGAGCCGGCCATCGCCGTGCTCTCCTGAGTGCGTACCGCCGTACTCGCGGACCACTTCGTGGGTCTCTTCCGCGATCGCTCGCATGCGCCGCACGTCGTCCGGATCACGGAGGTTGAGCGCGGGGCGCACGTGTAGGCAGCCCACCGAAGCGTGGGCATACCAGGTACCCGAGGCATCGTGGCGCCCGAAGATCTCCTCGATGCGACGCGCATATTCGGAGAGATGTTCGAGCGGCACGGCGCAGTCCTCGATGAACGAAATCGGCTTTCGCGGCCCCGCCATCGACATCACGATGGTGAGACCGGCTTTGCGCACGCTCCAGACCGCCGCCTGCTCGGCCGGGGACTGTGCCCGGACGACGCTCCCTGGAAATCCCAGCGAGCCGAGCAGGTCTTCGAGATCTCCGAGCTTGCTGGTCAGATCCGCCCCAGGCGCCTCGTCGGCGAACTCGACCAGCAGGAGGGCCTTGGGGGCACCGTGCACGAAGCCGCTCATCGCCGAGCGGTGGTCCGGGTGCGCCGCCGCGAGCGAGAGCACGTTCTCGTCTACGAGTTCCACCGCGCTCGGTAGCAGACGCACGATGTGCTGGACGGTGTCGAGCGCCTCGAGCAGACCGCCGAAGTGGCAGACGCCGAGCGCACGCGTCCGCGGCAGAGCCTGCAGCCGCAAACGCAGTCGAGTGAACAGCGCCAATGTGCCCTCGGAGCCAACCAGCAGGTGCGCGAGGTTCTCCCGCGTGGGGTCGAGCCGGTCCACGTTGTATCCGGCGACGTTGCGTAGCGTGCGTGGAGTGCGGAGGGCGATCTCCGCGGCGTCCCGCTCATAGAGCAATCGCAGCGCGGCCAACTCGTCCGGCATGACCTCGGCCTCGTTGCCGCCTTCCCCCAGCCAGACGCGTCGTCCGCCCGGTAGCACCGCCTCGATCGCGGCAACGTTGTCGACCATCATTCCGTAGCGCAGCGAACGCGCCCCGGCGCTGTTGTTCCCCGCCATGCCGCCGAGCGTCGCCCGGCTGCCGGTCGACGGATCGACCGGGAACCACAAGTCGCTCGGGGCTAGGACCTCGTTGAGTTGGTCGAGCACGACGCCCGGTTCGACCTCGATCTCGCCATCGACGACGGGGCCGACCCCAGTGAGGTGCCGACTCACGTCGACAATGATGGCGCGGCCCACGGTCTGTCCACACTGAGAGGTGCCTCCGCCGCGTGGGAGGACAGGAGCGCCGGCCTCGCGCGCGATCCTCAGGACAGCCTCGACGTCCTCGGTCGACTTCGGGAAGACCACCCCCAACGGCTCGATCTGGTAGTGGGATGCATCGGTCGCGTAGAGGCCCCTGGTGAACGCGTCGAAACGGACCTCGCCGCGAAGCGCATCGCTGAGTTTGCCCGCGAGTCCCGGATCGCCGGGGACGACTTGGCTTTCTGGCATGCGGCAAGCTACGTGGTGCCGCTCTGGGTCGCATCGCCCCTCCCCTTCATCACTTAGGGTAAGCGGATCAAGCTTGACCCTAAGTCAGTCAGGGTAACGCCGAGAGCGGGGGAGAGGGGATATGGGTGAGCGAGTCGACCTGCTTCCGGGAACGCTGGACATGCTCGTCATGAAGGCCGTGTCCGCGGAGAGCCTTCATGGCCTTGGCATCGCGCGCTGGGATCGAGTCCGCGACGGGAGACCGCCTGACCGTGGAAGAAGGCGCTCTCTACCCCGCGCTGCATCGACGGGTGTCACTGGGGCTCATGCGCCTCCTCGAGACGCTGCTGTTCGACATCTCGAGCGTAGATCCGGTGACCTACCTGTTGGTCCCGTCGGCCTGGCTGCCCGCAAAACGAGCCGTGCGGGTCGATCCGGGGAGCGCTCTGGTATCGGAATGAACTGCTAGACCGGACGTCACTCCTCCGCCGGTTCCTCGACATCGGAACGGCCTCGGCGGTCGACTTCCATGAAGATCCAGCCTAGTAG
>JAYZBT010000357.1:0-11644 GCA_036338615.1 Gemmatimonadota bacterium | reverse complement strand
AGCTCGACGTGGCCCACACCGTCCTCGCGAAGCAATACCTCGGAGAGCCCGCCGGTGCCCGCACCGAGATCCAGGACCAAGCCGGGCCGGACGGACGCCACCGCCTCGGCAGCCGCGCACAGCATCGCCTCGTAGCCGGGAATGAAGCGACGGATCTGATCGTCGTAGGCGTCGATATCGACGCCGAGATGCTTGCGCACGCTGTGAGACATACAACCCACGTTCTCGACCCGTCGCCCGTCGGTCAAATCGACGCGGTGCGCGCGATCCCGCGCTCCAGCATCCGGGCTCCCTTGCGGGTCCTATTCCGCACCGATACACCACACGTAGACCGGCACGTGCCGGGCACGCATTTCAATGAGGCACAGGGGGTTTTCATGTCGCGCAGAGTCCACAGTCCACTCTGGGTCATCCTGGCATTCGTGGCCGTCACCCCGGCCGTCGCGTTCGCTCAGGCGAGCGGCGCTCAGGCCAACGACGAAGAGTATACGCGGCTCATTCTCGAGCATACGCAGGACGACCGCATCCTCACGGAACTCGTCGACCACCTTCCCGCGTCGGAGACCGTTCCGACGCCGCTCGACTTCCACGGCCGCATCATCGGCACGCCCGACGAGCTCACGTACGCCGGGGACATCCACCGCTACCTGCGCGCGATCGCCGACGCGTCACCGCGGGCGACCGTGTGGTCGATCGGCCAGACGGAGGAGGGTCGCGAGATGATCCTCATGGCGATCGCCAACGAAGAGACGATCGCCAACCTCGACCAGTACAAGGGATACATGCAGGAGCTCACGGACCCGCGGGCGACTACCGAGGAGCGGGCCCAGGAGCTGATCGAGGAGATCGCCAAGCCCATCTACTGGTTGACCTCCGGCATGCACTCCACGGAGAACGGCGGGCCCGAGATGCTGCAGGAGCTCGCGTACCGGCTGGTCGTCGAGGACACCGAGTTCATCGAGGACATCCGCGACAACATCGTGACGTTCATCACTCCGGTCATCGAGGTGGACGGCCGCGAAAAGCAGGTCGACACCTATTACTACAACAAGGGTCGACCCGACGGTGCGGCGCGCCTGCCTCTCATGTATTGGGGCAAATACGTCGCACACGACAACAATCGCGACGCCATGGGCCAGATGCTCGCGCTCACCAAGAACGTGACCGCGATCCAGCTGGAGTGGGCGCCGACGATCATGCACGATCTGCACGAAGCGCAGAACTACCTGTACTCGTCCACCGGCACGGGACCCTACAACGAGGCGTTCGACGCCATCACGGTCACGGAGTGGTGGATGCTCGCCGAAAACGACGTGCTCGAGATGACCAAGCGTGACGTTCCAGGCGTATGGACGTATGGCTTCTACGACGGGTGGACTCCGAACTACATGTTCAGCATCGCGCACGGCCACAATGCGATCGGGCGCTTTTACGAGGTCGCGAGCTACGGGCCGCAGAACCGGACGCTGCGCGTAGGCGGCACCACGACGAGCCGCGAGTGGTTCCGCCCGAACCCCCCACTCGCGACCATCGAGTGGGGCCCCAGAAACAACACGAACATTCAGCAATCGGGCGTGCTGTTCTCACTGAAGTACACCGCGGATCACCGCGAGACCTTCCTCGACAATTACTGGGTGAAGAACAAGCGGTCCGTACGCAGAGGAGTCGACGGACCGATCAATGCGTGGCTCATCCCGTCCGGCCAGCGCCGGCGCGCCGACGCGGTGGACGCGGTGAATGAGCTCATGCGGCAGGGCCTGGAGATCCACCGGGCGGACGACTCGTTCGAAGCGGGCGGCGTCGAGGTCGAAGCAGGTGACTACTTGATCCGCGCGGATCAGCCGTTCCGCACGCTCGCCGACATGTACCTGTCCTTGCAGCAGTTCTCGCTCGAGAATCCACGACCCTACGACGACGCGGGCTGGACCTTCCAGCTCATGCGTAACGTCGAGATCGTCGAGATCGAGGACCCTGTGGTGTTCGACGAGGACATGACGCTGCTCACTGCACCGGCGCGCGCGCCGGGTGGCATCTCAGGCGGTGGCAGCATCGTGGTGGTCGACCACACGACGGACAACAACCTCATGGCGTTCCGCTTCCGGCATGCAGGGACGAGGATGCTCGCGGCCGAAGAGGAGTTCGAGATGGACGGCCGCACGTTCACCGCAGGCACGTTCATCGTTCCCGACGCGGACCGCTCAGCACTGGAGGCGAGCCTGGCGGAGTTCGGACTGCAGGGGCACGGCACGAACGACATGCCGGAGGTCGGGACCCACGACCTCGACGTTCCGCGCATCGCGTTTCTGCACGCGTGGCGTCGCACACAGGACGAGGGTTGGGTGCGCGGCGCGCTCGACCACTACGGCGTGCCCTACGACTACTTCGCCGACAAGCTCGTCGCCGAAGGCAATCTGCGGGAACGGTACGACGTCATCATCTACCCGCACGTGGGCGGGAACGCGCAGTCGCACATCAACGGCTTCGCCATGACAGGCGATCTGCCACTTCCCTACAGGAAGAGCGAAGAGACACCCAACCTGGGTGGAATCGACGAGAGCGACGACATCCGAGGCGGCATGGGATGGGAAGGCATGGCGGAACTCGCCGCCTTCGTGCGTGAGGGAGGCCTGCTGATCGTCGAGGGCTCGACCTCGTCGATCATGCCCGAATATGGCGTGACGGCGGGCGTGAACATCGAGAGCCCAACGGGGCTCACCGCACCGGGCTCGATCCATCGCGGCATCATCGCGGATAAGACCAGCCCCATTTCCTATGGCTACGACGGCGACCAGCTGCCCGTGTACTTCCACAACGATCTGGTGCTCTCGACCGGCGGCGGTGCCGGCGGACGAGGCTTCGGGCGCCGTGGCGGGAATTGGCAGAACACGACACCTATGGCTACACGTCCGACCCTCTCCGACTACCAGAATCCTGAGGAGACGACGGGCCGGAGTGGTGGGGGTGGTCGCGGCGGTCGCGGCGGCTTCGGCCGTGGCGGCTTCGGCGGTGGTGGCGGTGGCGGTGGTGCCGACGGTCCTCGCGTCATCATGCACTTTCCGCGAAACGCCGATCAGATCCTGCTTTCAGGCGCGCTCGCCGGCGGTGAGGCTTTGGCGGGAAGGGCCCAGGTGATCGACGCTCCGGTCGGGGACGGCCACGTGGTCAGTTTCTCCATCCGGCCGTTCTGGCGCTGGCAAACCCAGGGCACGTTCTTCCTGGGTTTCAACGCCATCTTGAACTGGAACGACCTCGACGCGGGTCGAAACAGCGCGGAGGACGAGCCGGTCACCACGCCGGGCAACGGCATGTAGGCCGCGACACCGAACCCAGACCGGTCCGGTGAGAGGGCGGTCGTGCTTCGGCGCGGCCGCCCTCGATGTTATTCGAGTCCGACGCTACGCACGCTCGTCCAGCTCGCCCCACCGTTCGAACGCAAGGTCGATTTCGTGTGGGATCTGCTTGGCGCGCTGACTCACATCGCGGATCTCACCGGCGTCCTCCTGGAAGAACGCAGGATCAGCCATTCGCGCCTGGAGCGCGTGTAGTTCGTGTTCGAGCGCTTCGATCTGCCCGGGCAACTCGATCCACTCTTGCCTCTCCTTGTAGCTGGGCTTCTTGGGCGTGCCATCATCCCGCTTCCGGTTCGCCCTCTGGGCGCGAGGCCTCTTGTCACCCGGCGAGCCAGCAGGCGGGTCTCCTCCCTGCCCGGACTCCTGCGCAGCCACGGTGCGCTGCCAGTCGGAATAGCCGCCGACATACTCTCGAAAGGCGCCCTGAGACTCGAAGACCAAGGTGCTGGTGCAGAGGTTGTCCAGAAACGCGCGGTCGTGACTGACCACCAGGACCGTGCCCTTGAATGCCACCAGACGGGCCTCGAGCAGCTCGAGGGTTTCGGTATCGAGGTCGTTGGTGGGTTCGTCCAGCACGAGAACGTTCGCGGGCTGGGTGAAAAGCCTCGCCAGCAGAAGCCTGCTACGCTCCCCTCCAGACAGACTGCATACAGGCTGGCGAGCGGTCTCGGCAGAAAAGAGGAAGTCCTGCAGGTAACCGTAGATGTGCTTCCGCCCCTCCCCGATGCTGACGTACTCGTTCCCGCCCGCGACGGCTTCCGCCACGGTAGCCGTGGTTTCGAGTTCGTCGCGGTGCTGGTCGAAGTAGGCGACCTGCAGGCGAGCGCCGTGCTTCACGGTGCCTTCGTGGGGGTTCAGGTTGCCGAGCAAGAGGTTCAGTAGCGTCGTCTTCCCACACCCGTTGGGCCCGATGATGCCGACCTTGTCGCCGCGATGGATGGCCGCGCTGAAGTCGCGGACGACCTCGGTCGCGGGGGATTCTCCGGTCTCGTATGCGAACGTCACCTGCTTCGCCTCGACGATCTTCGCTGTGGAACGCTCCACCTCCTGCATGTGCAGGCGGACCTGTCCGACCCGCTCCCGCCGGTCGGCACGATCTCGGCGAAGCTGCTGCAACGCGCGAACCCTTCCCTCGTTTCTGGTGCGGCGAGCCTTGATACCTTGGCGAATCCAGGTCTCTTCCTTCGCCAATTTTCGATCGAAGAGCGCCCACTGCTTCTCTTCGTTCGCGAGCGATGCGTCCTTGCGCGCGAGGTATGTGGGATAATCACAGGCCCACGACGTGAGGCGACCCCGATCCAGTTCGACGATACGGGTGGCGATGCGCTGCAGGAACATCCGGTCGTGGGTGATGAAGAGCAGGCTGCCCTGGAAGCGAAGGAGAATGTTCTCCAGTTGGTCGATGTGCTCCAGATCGAGGTGATTGGTGGGCTCGTCGAGAAGCAGCAGGTCGGGGTCGGAGACCGTGGCTTTGCCCAGTAGCGCTCGGCGCTTCTGTCCACCCGAGAGACTCGAGAAAGGCTGGTCGGGATCGAGGTGAAGAAGGGAGCACATGCGCTCCGCGTGGTGACGCTCCGTGGCCCCCGGGAGTGAGCCCGAGTCGATCACGTCCAGAACAGACCCTGGCAGGCCTTCAGGCACCTGCTGCTCGACGATGGCAACGCGCAAGCCCGAATCGCGAACGACCTCCCCGGCATCGGGCGCCACGGCGCCCGCGATGATGTTCAGGAGCGTGGACTTGCCTTCCCCGTTTCGACCGAGCAGCCCCACACGCTCCCCCCGTTCGAGCTGGAGGTCGGCGTGGTCGAGCAGAAGGGGGCCGCCGAAGGCAATGCGAAGACTCTGGCAGCTGATCAGGGCCATGGACGATCCATTCGTGTGTTGGAAGACCGGAAGATAAGTACTTGCGGACGAGCGAGGCTGTGCGGGCCGAGGGCCGCCTTGCTCCGGTCAACATCCTGGCCTAGGCTGCTGTCTTTCCGGTACACGAAGTCGACGTTCCGTCGCTTTGTCACGGCTGTCACGGAGTCCCACATGAAGTTCTACCGCCCTGCCCTCCTCCTGGCGGCTCTTTCGACCTTGCTGGGCCCGTCGTGGGCCCCGGTCGAGGCGCAGTCCCTGGAGAGCGTGCTCTCCACCGTCGAGTATCGGGAGATCGGCCCCACTCGGCAGAGCGGGCGCTTCGTCGATATCGCGGCGCCGCGGCAGCAGCCGCACACCTTCTACATCGCGACGGCTTCGGGTCACCTCTGGAAGACCGTGAACCGCGGCATCTCCTTCGAGGTGCTCTTCGAGCAGGAAGACGTTTTCTCGATCGGCGCGATCGCCGTGGCTCCTTCCGACCCGAGCGTCCTGTACCTGGGTTCCGGGGAAGCGAACAACTCACGCAGCAGCTATTGGGGCGACGGCGTGTACAAGTCCACCGACTCGGGCGAGACGTGGAGCAACGTCGGCTTGCCGGAATCCCACCACATCGGGCGCATCGTTATACATCCGACGAACCCCGATGTCGTCTACGCTGCCGCTCTCGGGCACTTGTACTCCGAGAACGACGAGCGCGGTCTGTACAAGACCACCAACGGGGGCCGCAGTTGGCAGCGCGTTCTGGGCCCCCAGGTCGAGGGGCGGCGCATCGGCGTCGTGGACGTGGTCATGGACCCGACGAACTCCGATGTCCTGTACGCGGCCAGCTACGACAAGGTGCGTCTGCCGTACACCTTCGATCTGGGCGGGCCGGGCAGCCGCCTGTACAAGACGAGCGATGGCGGGGACAACTGGATCCAGATCGGGCAGGGTCTGCCGGAAGGCATGCTCGGACGCATCGGCGTCGACGTGTACGACGCCGACCCGAACATCCTGTACGTCACCATCGAGAACGCCAACAAGGCCGACATGTCGGACGAAGACCGCCGGCAGGAACTGCTCGACCACATGTCGTCGCGCGGCATGATCGGCGGCGAAGTCTACCGTTCGGACGACGGCGGCATCACCTGGGATCGCGCGAGCCCGGAGGGCCAATCGATCGGCGGTGGGCCAGCGTACTACTACGGCCAGGTCATCATCGACCCCAACGATTCCGACGTGGTACACGTCCTCTCGGCCTCCTCGTGGGGCACCTCGGACGCTGGCGAGACCTGGGACCGCCGCCCGCTCGGATTCGGCGGTGACGACCACGCGTTGTGGATCAACCCGGACGACTCGAAGCACATGATCCTCGGCTACGACCACGGCCTCGGCATCACGTACGACGGCGGAGAGAACTGGTACCATCCGGACTTCCAGTCCCTCGCTCAATTCTACGCCATCGGTATCGACGACTCGCATCCCTACCGCGTCGCGGGCGGACTGCAGGACAACGGCTCGCACATGACGTACAACACGAACCCCACCGGCGGCGCCATCCGCTTCGAGATGTGGGACCGCATCGGTGGCGGCGACGGCATGTACAACGAGTTCGACCGTTGCACGAATCGGTATCTGTACAACGAGTCGCAGTTCGGGCCCATCTCCCGCCTGGATCTGTGGACCGGCGAGCGAAGGGGTATCCGACATCAAGACGCGGATATGCGCTACAACTGGAACGCCCCGATCATCACGAGTCAGCACGCCTGTGATGTGGTGTACCACGCCGGCAACAAGGTCATGAAGTCGGAGTTCCGCGGTGAGAGCTGGGAAGTCATCAGCGAGGACCTGAGCAAGAACGATCCTGCCACGCTCACGACCGGGAAGGGCGGCGACGGCAACATCCAGTACGGCACCATCTCGACGCTCGACGAGTCGTCCCTCAAGGCGGGACTGCTCTGGGCCGGGACCGATGACGGCAACGTGCAGGTGACGCAGAACGATGGAGAGACCTGGACGGACGTCACCGACAACATCCCCGAAAATCCACACTACTGGGTGAGTCGGGTCGAAGCTTCAAATCACGACCTGGGGACCGCGTACGCGACCTTCACCGGCTACCGGAACGACGACTTCCGGCCCTTCATCTACAAGACCACCGACTTCGGCGCGTCGTGGACGGACATCTCGAGCAACCTGCCGGACGGCCCCATCAACGTCGTGCGCGAGCACCACTCCAACCCCGACCTGCTCTTCGTGGGCACCGAGTTCCAGGTCTTCGCTTCGATCGATGGCGGCGCCAGTTGGGCGAGCATGAAGGGCGACATGCCCACCGTTCCCGTACACGACATGAAGATCCACCCTCGTGAGAACGACCTCGTGGTCGGTACCCACGGGCGCGGCATCTACATCGCGGACATCGCAGCCATCTCCGAGATGAGCGACGACCTGCTCACGATGGACGCGCACTTTTTCCAGCCGGAGTCCAAGGTTCGTTGGATCGCGCCCGATTACACCAACTACGGATCGTCGAACTTCGAGGGTGAGAGCGAGGCGATCGAAATTCCGCTCTACTACTTCCTGTCCGACGACGTCGACGAGGACGTCACGTTCACCGTCTACCAGGGCCAGTTCGAGATCTACCAGATCGAGGGTGATGGCGAGGCCGGTCTACACCGCGTCGCATGGAACATGCAGAAGCGGATCGAGCGTAGCGCGGAAGAACAGGAAGCAGCGCGCTCCGGCGGCGGTCGTGGCGGTGGTTTCGGCGGCAGGGGCGGTCGCGGTGGTGGCGGAATTTCGGCTGCGGACCGCGCGCGCTTCGCGTTCAGCCAGGCGGCCGTCGGTGAGTATCGTGTGGTCATGACCGTCGGGGACCAGACGTTCGAGCACACGGTCTCGATCCTCAAGGACGAATGGTGGCAGGAGCGTCGTTGATGCGTACGACTCTTGTGATACTGGCGCTCCTCTCCATTGCGACGCCCGCATCCGCGCGGCCGCGCGCGGCGGGTCCGGCCATTCTGTCCTCCGGGGCGGTCTTCGAAGTGGCCAATCCCGACTTCACGACGCCCATCGACAGGGAGTACAAGGTCTCCTTCGAGATCTCGCAGGCGTCGACTTCTCCGGATCAGGTGAACGTTGCACTCAACAGCGTGGCTCGGTTCGTCAACATGCATGCCATGGCTGGTGTGCCGCGCGAGAAGATCCGTGCGGCCGTTGTCGTGCATGGATCGGCTGGCTGGGAGCTTCTGGACGACGTGGCATACCGCGCGAAACACGGCGTGGACAACCCCAATGCGGCCCTCATCCGGGAGTTCACGGCGTTCGGAGCACGCGTCATCCTCTGCGGCCAGACCGCTGCCTCCAGGGGGATTCCGCGCGGCGGACTCATCGATGAGGTGGAAGTCGCGCTTTCGGCAATGACCGCGTTCGTGGTGCTGCAGGAAGAGGGATATCGGGTGAACCCATGGTAGTCGGACGCCGGTTGCCACCGTCGGCCGATTGGGGTCACCTTAGGGGCGCACGGTCCCGTAAACGTTCGAGTTGTTCCAACAACCACCTGAGGCTCTCATGTCGTTGAAGCGCATTTCGCTGATGGTCCTGATGCTCGCCATCGGCGCGCCACTCGCCGCCCAAGAAGTCCCGTGGTCGCCGCTGAAGCGCGGCAGCGACAACATCGATGTGCTCGGACACCTCCCCCTCGGCGCCCGCCTCTCCGTAGCCGACATGGACGTGGAGCAGGAGTTGGACCGCCCCTACGTCTACGTTGCGCGTATGGTCTACGGCGACGACGGGCCCAAAGGGACCGACATCATCAGCATCGCGGACCCGGACAACCCGGAGTTGCTCTACGAGTGGAGGATCGAGAACCAGGACCTCCACATGCGCACGGGCGGCATGGACGTGAAGCACTTCAAGTGGAACGACCGCTACTACCTGGTCCAGTCGCTGCAGTTCGGGCAGGGCGGCCCGGACAACGACCTCGGCGCCGTGGTCCTCGACGTGACCGGCCTGCCCGACCCGTCGACGGTCCATGAAGTGGCACGCATTCGCGAACCCGAGATGGCCGGCGGCTTCCACAACATTTTCATCTACAAGCACTCCAACGACCGGGTCTATCTCTTCACGACGGCTCGCGCGCCCGGCGCGCTGATCTACGACCTCGGCATGGTGGTGGACGGTGACCTGGACAACGCTCGCGTCAGCATGGTCCCGGTGCCGGAGGGTTCGCTGGGCAGCGGAGGCGGGCGCGGCTACCACGACTTCTACGTCGGATACCATCCGGACACCGGCGAAGACCGCTTCTACGGCGGGGGTACGGGTGGCTACTACATCTACGATGTCTCGAGCGTCGAGTCCCCTGAGCTACGCATCACGCTGACCGGGGTCAGCGGCGTCAACTACGGCCACACCTTCACGCCGAGTCCCGACGGTCGCTATGTAATTGCCGAGACCGAATACCAGTACGCTCCGCTGCGAATTTTCGACCTGCAGCCGGCGCTCGACGGAGAACGAACCAACATCAACTCGCCGATCTCGGCGTTCACCGCAGACTGGCGCCATCTGGTACACAACCACGAGGTGCGTTGGCCGTTCGTCTTCGCCTCAGGCTACCTGGACGGGCTTCAGATTTTCAATCTCCAGGACCCGCTCAACCCGTTGACGGTGGGCTACTACGACACCTATGTGGGCCCCCCGAACACCGATCGCTACTCGCAGTTCAACGGAGCGTTCGGGGTCGACGTGCGTAACGCGGACGGCTTGATCGTGATCAGCGACATGTCGACCGGTCTCTGGACCATGAGAATGGACGGCTTCCAGGGTTGGAACGGGGAGGACTGGGGATACCCCAACATCTCGTCGGCCCAGGATTGGGATAAGCCGGTGGTCAAGCGCCCCATCAGCCAATAGGAGCCGCGCGGCTGTCACTCGACGCCGCGTAGACCGAGCACAACGAAGGGCCGCCGTGGTTGGCGGCCCTTCGCGCATCCGGGGGCTTCTAGTCCCGGTAGGCGATCGCGTCGATCTCAACCCTGAGGCCGGGGTCGGGCAACGAGGCCACCTGCACTGTCGTGCGTGCGGGCCGGTGCTCCCCGAAAACCTCCGCGTAGATCCTGTTCATCTTCTCGAAGTCACGAAGATCGACCAGGAAGACTCCACACCGCAGCACTCGCGATAGGTCCGACCCGCCGGCCTCGAGGATGGCCTTCATGTTCCGGAACACCTGACGCGTCTGGGACTCCACGTCCGGACCGGCTAACTCGCCGGTCGCGGGGTCGGTGGCACCCTGGCCCGATACGATGACGAGCTGCTCGAAGACCATGCCGGGGGAGTATGGGCCGATGGGCGCGGGCAGGCCCTCGGCTTGAACGGACCGGTGTCGGGGATCACTCATCGGACGACCTCACAGTTGCTGCGGAGAGCCTTGTCGGCGCAGCGAGCGCCGGCTAGGCTCCCAATTAGGCAATGCGGGCACGAAGGTTCCATCCCTTGGCGGTTGAACCGGTCCCCCGACTCAGACGACAGAACCGTGTTTTCGACTCTGCTGACGCTGTTCACAACGGTATCGACGATCGCCGGACCCACTGGGACCAGCGGGCCCGCGATCTGCGCGGCCGCGGGCCCCGAGTATTACGCGTTCGAGTTGATCACGACCAAGAACATCCCAGGCACTGGCCTAGCGAAGGCGACAGCCGAAGTCTCAGTCTCCCCTGCGTCGCCGTTTTCGGTCGCGCTCGCGGCGGACGGAAGCTACGAGTACGACCTGAAGGTCTCGCTCACGCGCATGAAGACACCACAGCGAGGGCATCTCGTCGCGTGGGTGACCACGCGAGAGATCGATCGGGTCGAGCGCATGGGCACGCTCGACGCGAACCTCCAGGCGTCCGGCGCCGTCAGCTGGAACAAGTTCATCGTCGTGGTCACACTCGAGTCCGGCGACGACCCGAAGCAGACCATGTGGAACGGTCCCATCGTCTTTCGCGGCGGTTCACGCAGCGGAATGATGCACACCATGGTCGGTCACGGTCCGCTGCAACAGGAAAACTGCGCGGCGTACGGCTACGCGAACTGAGGGTCTCGACCGGCGACATTGCGGCCCTGGGCGAGCCTCGCGAGCGACTCGTCGCTCACATGGGGGTGCTAGATTCTCGCGGGTATCTCTATACCGGAGAGGCGGGGAACGGAAGACGGATGCAACGGTTCAAGACGAGGACCGCGTCATGAGGCTCGCGCGGTGAATCGGAACACCTTTCCGGCCATGTTCATGAGTGCGCCCAAGATATGCGCCGTCGTCGTTCGCCTATGCGTTCTGGTTGCTGCGTTCAGCCTGAGTGCGATCTCAGCCAGTGCGCAGTTCCGCCAACCGACGGCCGAGCTGAGACCCACGATCGAACAGCGGGTGATCCGGCCTGGCCAAACCGTGACACTCGTACTCAGCGTTGAACTCCCAG
>JAYZBT010000356.1:0-4509 GCA_036338615.1 Gemmatimonadota bacterium | reverse complement strand
GCGGCGGTTCCCCGACGGATGGCAGCAGCCGCTGCCGTACATCCGCTTGGTGCCGCAACCGAGCGACGAGTAGAGCGCACGCGGCGGTCCCCACGCCGCGCGCGCCCAACCCACCCTCGCGCTACCGCGACCTGGGGCTGTCCACCTGTAGCGGGATGATGTCCGCGTCCCACTCGGAGTCCCCCAGCAAGTGCTTCACGAAGTACTCGGCTCTGAGCCAGAACCAGTAGTCGCCCATGCTGCCGTAGCCGTGCCGTTGGCCGGGGAACATGAAGAAGTCGAAGCGCTTCTTGGCCTGGATCAGGGCTTCGGCCATCCGGAACGTGCCCGCGTGGTGCACGTTGTTGTCGATGTCTCCGGTTGTGAGCAGCAGGTGTCCCTTCAGGTTTGCTGCCAGGTCCGAGTTCTTCTCGATGTCGAACTCGAAGGAGACCTCGCCGTCGTCGTCGACGACCTCCTTCACGCCGTGGTGTGTCTCGGACCAGTTCCGGTTGTAGACGTCGTTGTTGTGGTTCCCCGAGGACGACACGGCGACCTTGAAGAAATCCGGGTAGACCAGCATCGCGGCGGTGGACATGAAGCCTCCACCCGAATGCCCATAGATGCCGACGCGGTCCAGATCGATGTAGTCGTGCCGGTCCGCGAGTTGCTCGAGCACGGCCTTCTTGTCATCGAGCCCGTAGTCGCGCAGATCGCCGTACCCATAGTTGTGGTACCACTTCGAGCGGTCCGGATTGCCGCCCCGGTTGCCGAGCGTAACGACGATCATCCCGAACTGCGATAGCGCCTGCTCGGACGCATTCGTGCTGAAGAACTTCGAGACGGACTCGGTCTGGGGTCCCGGATAGACGTACGCTACGATCGGGTACTTCTTGTTCGGGTCGAAATCATACGGCTTGTAGATCACGCCGTGGATATCGGTCACGCCATCCGCCGCTTCGGCTTTGAACGGTTCCGGGAACTGGTAGCCCGCCTCCATCAGCGCGCTGAAGTCCGCCTCTTCGAGGTCGAGAATTCTCTGCCCCTGAGCGTCGTAAAGCGCGGACGCCGGCGTCGTGTTCACACGCGAGTAGCTGTCCACGAAGAAACGGCGCGACTCGCCCGAACTGAAGCGATGATCGAAGTCTCCGGGGTTGAGGATCGTCACACCTGATCCGTCCAGATTCACGCGGTACAGGTGCTGATAGTACGGGTCCTCGGCGTCTTCCCGACCCTGGCCGGTCACGAACAGGTATCCGCGCGCCTCGTCCACTCCGACCATTCCATCTACGTGCCAGGGGCCCTCTGTCAGGCGACCGACGAGTGTTCCGTCCGTGCTGTACCGATAGATGTGGGCCCACCCGTCTCGCTCCGACCACCAGAGCAGGTCCCCGTTGTCGAGCTGGAGCGTGGTGCGTGTCTCCATATATGTGTTGAGGCGGTCCTCGATGACCGTACGGACCTCACCCGTCGACGTGTTGGCCACCATGATGTCGGTGCGCTTGCGGTCGCGTGAGATCCGAGTGAACCAGAGTTCGTCCGAGTTGTCGGACAGCCACCGGGACTGACGCGGTTCGTCCGAGTCGGGGTAGTTGAACTGTTGGTCGTTGACGACCGACATCATTTGATCCTGCCACGGCTCGTCGGCGACCTTCACCATCGCGCGTGCGGCGAGATCGTAGATCAGGATTTCGCTCTGCGTGACGCTCTCTTCACCCGGCATGTCGTACTTGTAGGTCTCGAGCTCGGGCCGCTTGTTGCCGGTGACGTGAACGACCCAGAGGTCGCCCACCTCGCGTTGGTCCCGGCGCACGAGCGCGAAGCGCTGCGAGTCCTTGGACCACGAAATCCCCGCGCGCTTCCGGTCGTCCATGTTCTCTTCCGAGGAGATGTTGGTCTCGCCGCGCCCGCTCGCGTTGCCGGCATAGCTGTAGTACGGCTCGCCATCCGTCGTGAGCTGCACCTCCTCCACCTCGACGTCTTCTTCGGCGTCGTCGGCGTCGTCGCCGCTTTTCCCGCGCCGCGCGTCCAGAATGGACCCGTACTCGGCGCCGGTGATCGTCCAGAGGTTGTGGTTCCGCGCGAAGATCACCGTCTCGCCGTCGGGCGATACGCTCGCCCATGAGGGGTGATTGTTCGGGGACTCGTAGTCCTCGAGCTCCCGCAGGGTCCGCGTCGAAATCGTGTACTCGAAGTGATGGACCTTCTTTTTCGTTTGCGGCCGCTCCGGGAGATCCTCCTCTTGATCCTCCTCGTCCTCTTCGACGTCGTCGTCTTCCTCCGCCTCGACATCTTCGTCCTGCGAGGACTCGACCTCGAAGTGCAATGTGTTGTCATCCATGAAACGGATGCTGCGGATCGGCAGATGCTGACCGTCCCAGGGATCGAGCGTGATCCGCGTCAGCTCCGCCGCGATCCGGTCGTTGTCGAAGAGCTGGCTCTTGGTGCCGCGCTCCGGATCGACGATGTAGTAGAACGTTCCGTCCGAGTCCTCCCACTGGTACCAGAACTTTTCGCTGCCGTCGATCCAACGAGGGGCGACGGTCGTGCTGTGCACCAGGTCGCGGATCTTGTACGGAGCGAAGCGGGCCGCGAGGTCGAAATTGGCCGCGCCTGGACCCCCGACGTACGTCGACTCGACGTCCTGGGCCCGTGTCGGCGTGGAGGCGAAGAGCGCGAGCACCAGAACGGCGGTGGCGTGAGCGAGGTGCCTGAGGGTGGCGCGCAGCGTGGCGTGCATGAGTCGAACTCCGAAGTGTTGGGAAGAGACGGATAGCAAGAGGCGGACTCCGGGGCGACTCGGCAATGGGGTACGCCGAAGAGCCTCAGACGAAGTAGTCGGAGGCCTTGACGCCGTACTTCTGAGCCTTGGTGACTTTGACCCACGTGGCGTAGAGTACCCGGCGCAACTCGTCCCAGAGCGTCGCCGCTTCGGTCCCGAACGCCGAATATTGGGACAGGAGTTCGAGGCCACGCTCGAGGTCCTGCGCTACCAATTGCACCATCGGAGCTTCGTTCACAGGACCGGGGCGGTGGAGAGGTGAATGCGGCGAGCTTCGATCCTACCAATTACGGAGAGCCATCGGAAGTCGTGGCCCGGTGGCCGCGGTCAACTCACCGGCCCACGTTGTCGCTTCCACCGTGAGACAGGAGAGAGGATGGGGTTGGACAAGAAGTACCGAGGGTACCGGTCGTTCTCGTACCTGGAGGCCGGCACCGACTACAAGAGCTTCGAGCTCGCGGACGAACTGGGGCGAGTACCGCCGTACAGCCTGCCGCTCGATGACGAAGAGGAGGCGCGCGTGCGAGGCCTCGCACGACGGCTTCCGTTCGTCTCGATGCATGAGCATCTGGGCGTCTTCCCGAGCCGCATCGAAGAGACTCCGGAGTACGCCCGGCACGGGCGCATGACAACGGCATTCGAAGGCCTGGCAGCGTCGTACTGGGACTGCGTCTTCGACAACCTGATGGACGGGATCTGCACGATCCACTCGTCTTCGGGTTGGCAGTGGGACGACGTGCTGCACGATCTCGGCATGCGGCTGTGCGACCTCGCTCACCAGGACTTCGTGCTCCACTGCCTGCGTGTGCAAGACGTGCAGCGGGCGCACGACGAGGGGCGAGTAGCGTGGGTAGCCACCATGGAAGGCGCCGCGATGATCGAGCACGACCTCGACCGTATCGACCTGCTGCACGGCTTCGGACTACGCTCGCTCGGTATCACCTACTCGGAGTCCAACGCGCTCGGAAACGGCCTCAAGGAGGACCGTGACGGTGGCCTGACCAAGTTCGGGAGGCGGGCGGTCGAGCGCATGAACAAGGTAGGGCTGCTCATCGACTGCTCCCACTGTGGCGACCAGACCACCCTCGACACGGTGGAACGCAGCGAGAAGCCCATCGTGCTCTCGCATATCGGCGCACGTGCCCTGTGGGATTCAAAGAGGCTCGCGCCCGACGACGTGCTCGAGGCGGTGGCGGCCAAGGGCGGCGTCATCGGCATCGAGTGCGCCCCGCATACGACGCTCACCAAGCGTAACCGCGTGCACAATCTCGACGGCTTCATGGAGCACTTCGAGTACGTCAAGGCGTTGGTGGGCATCGACCACGTTGGATTCGGTCCCGACACCGTGTACGGAGATCACGTCGGGTTGCACCACACGTATGCGGCCGCGCTGTCCATCAAGGAGTCGAAGGGCGCCGGCAAGCCGGGGCAGGAGTACGAGGAGGTCGCGTACGTCGAGGGGCTCGAAAATCCCACGGAAGGTTCCTTCAACATCGTGCGCTGGCTCGTGAAGAATCGATACTCGGATGAGGAGATCGAGAAGGTCATGGGCGGAAACGCGCTGCGCGTGATGGCGGATGCGTGGGCCTGAGGGCGACACTTCTCGCCTGGGCCGTTGCAGCGGTTGCGTGGCTGGCGCTGCCGGTCTCCGCTGCCTGTCAGACGACCTTCCAGTCGGCGTTGATCTTTGCGGACCTGAGCCCGGACGACGGCGGGGCCGACGTCCGCGTCGAGTACGTGCTCGACGT
>JAYZBT010000355.1:0-2526 GCA_036338615.1 Gemmatimonadota bacterium | reverse complement strand
CGCGCCACGGAGTTGCTAGCCGAGCACCACTGCCGCGACCTGAACATTCCCGTCATTCCAGCGCACCTCGCGATTCTCTCGCAACGGTTGGACGCATCACGTGTTTCTCGTGAGCTGTGGCCCAACAACGCCGTGGCACGGCGCGTCACCGAGGAGTCGATGCGCTCGCGTGCAGCATGCTTCTTCGCGACACCCTGCGGCCGGGGCTGTTCGATCAAGGCGAACTTCCAGTCGCCCACGGTGCTGCTCCCTCCCGCGCTCGCGACGGGCAACCTGGACATCATCACCGATGCGATGGTGCGCGAGGTCACGTTGAATGCTCAGGGCCGCGCGACCGGGGTGCATTACATCGACAGGACCACACGGCTGGACGAGCATGTGAGCGCTAGAGTCGTGATCGTCGCCGCCAGCGCGTTGGAGTCAGCGCGTATCCTGCTGAACTCGAAGAGCGGCTTGTTTCCCGACGGGATCGGAAACGGAAGCGGGGTGGTCGGCAAGTACATCATGGATACCGTGGGTGCGGGTCTCGGGGGCCAGATTCCGGCGCTCGAGAACACACCGGCGCACAACACCGACGGCGCGTCCGCGATGCATCTCTACATGCCGTGGTGGCTCTACCAGGAGCAGGCGCGCGGGCGGCTGGACTTCGCGCGCGGCTACCACATCGAGTTCGGTGGCGGACGCCGCATGCCCGGATTCGGCTTCATGGGCGGGCTCGCGCCCTTCACTGAAGGCTCCTACGGGGCTCAGTTCAAGGAAGACTGTCGCCGCTACTATGGATCGTTCATGCACTTCGACGGCCGCGGTGAGATGATCCCCAACGCGGACTGCTACTGCGAGATCGATCCCGACGGAGTGGACCAGTGGGGGATCCCGACGCTCAAGTTCCACTGGAAGTGGTCCGACCACGAGCTGAACCAGGCTCGCCATATGCAGCGCACGTTCGCTGATATCATCGAGTCGATGGGCGGGACGGTGACGGGCACGGTGGAGGACGACGGCGCCCGGGCGATCGCGGCACCGGGTGTGATCATCCACGAGGTCGGCGGCGTGATGATGGGCGCAGACCCTGAGCGGTCGGTACTGAACCAGTACTGCCAATCGTGGGAGGTCGACAATCTCTTCGTGCCCGACGGCGGCTGTTTCGTCTCGAACGCCGACAAGAATCCAACGCTTTCGATCATGGCGATCGCGTGGCGCGCGTCCGACTACATCGTTCAGCAACTCGCGTCGAGGAGCCTCGGATGACGGACGAGAAGGCGGAGAAGAGAGGCATCGAGCTCCCGGTGGTGGGCTCGATGCGAATGGATCGCCGACACGCGCTCAAGATAATGGCGATCGCCGCAGCCACGCCCGGGCTGGTTTCGTGTGAACCGAGTGCCCCCGATTCCGACGTGGCGTCGGTACCGTCGCCCACCAGCAACCCGATGGCGAAGGGGACCGCGGCGGACCCTGACCTCGTGGCTCCGGTCGTGCCTTGGCAGCCGACCCTGGCGGCGGACGAACTCGCCTCACTCGCCGTGCTCTGCGACGTGATCGTGCCTGCCGACGCACGCTCGCCCTCGGCCAGCCAGGTTGGGGCTCCAGACTTCATCGACGAATGGGTGAGCGCACCGTACCCCGGGAACGAGCGGGATGCCGTGCTGATCCGCGGCGGCCTCGTGTGGTTGGATCGGGAGTCTGCGCAACGCTTCGGGGAAGGACTGCGCTTTCGTGACCTGACCAGCGAGCAACAGCATGCGATCTGCGACGATATCTGCTTCGTGCCGAACGCCCCCGAGGGCTACGAGGCGGGTGCGCGCTTCTTCGACCGCGTGCGGAGTCTCACCTCGACCGCGTTCTGGACGACGACCGAGGGCATGACCGACCTCCAGTACATCGGCAATGTCGCGTTGGGGCAGTGGGACGCGCCCCCACCTGAAGTGCTGCGGCACCTGGGGCTGGAGGGGTGATGGGGAAGGGTCCGCGAGGACTGGCTCGTGAGCGATCAACTTCAACGCAACGCAAATGACTGACTCGAAGGTCAACCCGTCTCGACTCTTTCTGGGCAGTTGCGTCGCCCTCATTGCCACTTCGGTTGCGTTCGCGACCGTTGGCGCCATCATGCTCGCGCTCAAACGCGACTTCGTGCTCACCAACGAGGAGGTGGGCTGGATCGGTGGGGCCGCGCTCTGGGGATTCGCGATCTCGCAGCTCGCGTTCGCCCCCCTCGCGGACTCGATCGGCATGCGGGCGCTGCTGCGCATGTCGTTCGTGGGACACCTGGTCGGGTCGGTCACGATCATTTTCGCGACTGGCTTCTCCACGCTGTTCGGCGGAGCGCTCATCATCGCCATGGCGAACGGCCTCGTCGAGGCGGCGTGTAACCCGCTGGTGGCGGCGCTCTTTCCCGACAACAAGATCGTGAAGCTGAACCAATTCCACGTGTGGTTCCCGGGAGGCGTCGTATTGGGGGGGCTCGCGGCGTTCGGGCTCGACGCGATCGGAGTGGGCGCTTGGCAGGTCAAGATCGGCCTGGTCCTGGTG
>JAYZBT010000354.1:0-11117 GCA_036338615.1 Gemmatimonadota bacterium | reverse complement strand
GTCGAAGAACGCGGGGGAGGCATTCTTCGCGCACTCGGGTAGTCTGCCCGGGTACACCGCGTTCGTTTCCGGCAACCGCACGCGGGGTTTCGGCATCGCCCTGCTCACCAACGGGAACCGCGCGCACCCGCATCTCGTCCGCATCACGAAGCTGGCGCTCGAGCTGATGGCCGAGCACCTGGGCAAATCACGCTGATCGGACTTCACCGTTCGGAGGAAGAAACATGGCCGAGCTGCTCGCCAGCCCCTGGCTGACCCAGATCGGAACTCTCGTGATCCTGGTAGTGGTCATGGGGCTCGCTGATTGGCTCACGACGAGAATGATTCACGGAACCGTGCGCAGGGTCGCTTCTCGCACGAAGTCGACGTGGGACGACCGCATCATCGAGAGGAAGGTCTTCGCCCGATTCGCCCACATCGTGCCCGCGATCCTGGCCTACTACGGCATCGGACTCGCGCTGGGCGTCACCGCGGGAGACATCGCGAGCCTCACGGACCCTAGCATCATCGTCGTCGATGCGGCGCGCGCCGTCATCCTTCTGGCCACGCTGGTGCAACGCATAGCACTCGCGTTCATCGTCGTCACCGGAGCAGTGGCGTTTGCCTCCTTCCTGGAGGCCGCCAACGACATCTACAACGAGTCGTATTCCGAGTCCAAGAGCCGCCCCATCAAGGGCTACCTGCAGGTCGTCAGCCTGATCGGGTACATCGCCGCCGGGGTCGTGGTCGTATCCGTGCTCGCCCAGGTTTCGCCGGTCGCCTTCCTGTCGGGGCTCGGCGCCTTGATGGCGGTGATCATGCTCGTGTTCAAGGACACGATCCTCTCCCTCGTGGCCAGCATCCAGATCATGTCGAACGACATGATCCGGATCGGAGATTGGGTCGAGGTCCCTCAGTCGAACGCGGATGGCGACATCATCGACATCGCGCTGCATACGGTCAAAATTCAGAACTGGGACAAGACGATCTCGACCGTGCCCACGCACAAATTCATCGGAGAGTCGTTCAAGAACTGGCGGGGAATGAGCGAGTCCGGTGGGCGCCGTATCAAGCGCTCCATAAAGCTCGACGTCAACACCATCCGTTTCCTCAGGGAGGAGGAGGTCGAACGCCTGTCGCGCTACGAGGTGCTTCGCGGCTACATGGAGCAGAAGAAGGGAGACCTCGCAGAGCATGCGGCGGCGAGCGAGGCGGCGGACACGGGGCTGATCCCGGAGCGGCGGAGGCTCACGAACATCGGGACCTTCCGCGCTTACATCGTCAACTACCTGAGGGCGCATCCGACGATCCACGAAGAAATGACCCTGCTGGTACGTCAGCTCGAACCCGGGCCGCAGGGTGTGCCGATCGAGATCTACTGCTTCTCGAACGACACCGATTGGGTCAACTACGAAGACCTGCAGGGTGACATCTTCGATCACCTGTTCGCGCTGTTACCGGAGTTCGGGCTGCGCGCTTTCCAGGAGCCGGCGGGCGTGGACTTCGCGAAGCTGGGAGCGGCTGTTGCCGAGGGCGGTGGCGGTTAGCAGCCGGCCGGGAACCGGATCACGCTGGGGATCGTTAGTTTAGGCCGCCCTGCGCACTCCCTCCTTGCATCGCTATGGATCTTCATGTGGGTCGCCGATTCTCCGGCGCCGAGATATCGAGCCTGCTCTCGGAAGCGCGCGAGCGCACGCTCCTGCTCACCAACTCGCTCTCGGGTAATGCCGAGTACCTGCGCTTCATGGAGGACGATGGCTACGCGCGCCCGGAATTCTGGTCCGACGCCGGGTGGGCGTGGAAGTGTGAGGCGAGCCTGGTCGCGCCCGCGTATTGGACCCAGGCGGACGGTGAGTGGTACGAGCGCTGCATGGACCGCACCGCGTCCATCGAGCCTTCCAGCCCCGTTTGCCACATCTGCTATTGGGAGGCCGAGGCTTATGCGGCCTGGTCCGGAAAGCGGCTTCCCAGCGAATCGGAATGGGAGGCTGCAGCTTCCTGGGGCCCTGGGACTGGCTCGAAGAGCCTCTATCCGTGGGGAAACGACGCGCCTCGTGCGGACCGCGCGAACCTCGAGGCGCTGCTCTTCCAGACCACATCGGTGGGCAGCTACCCGGAGGGGGTCTCGCGGATCGGATGCTGGGGAATGACGGGTAACGTGTGGGAGTGGACCTCGACCGACTTCCATCCCTACCCGGCGTACGAGACGTTTCGGTACCCAGAGTACTCGGAGGCCTTCTTCGGGGACGAATACGAAGCGCTGCGCGGCGGTGCGTGGGCGACGCGGTTCGGGGCTATTCGAAATACCTTTCGGAATTGGGACTACCCCATTCGCCGGCAGATCTTCAGCGGGGTGCGCTGTGCGCGAGATGACTGATTCGCTGTTGGCCGAGACCGAGGGAGGCGTCGATGCGGCCCGTCCCCCCAATGCGCCGATGCTCGCCGACGTGCTCAGCGGCCTGCGCCTTCCTCAGAAGGAACTGTCGCCGAAGTATTTCTATGATAGCAATGGCTCGCGGCTCTTCGAGCAGATCACTCGCCTCGACGAATACTATCCGACGCGGAAGGAGCGCTCCCTGCTCGAGCAGTGGATGCCGATCTGGGTGGAAGAGCTCCGCCCCGCCGCGCTCGTGGAACTGGGGGCGGGCAGCGCGGAGAAGTCGAGAATCATCCTCGATGCGATGAGCGCTCACGAAACCGGCAACCTCTTCGTACCGGTCGACGTCAGCGGCGAATTCCTGCACGACACCGCAGAGAGCCTGAGGGCCGAGTACGCCGGCCTGAGGGTCGAGCCCGAGGTCGCGGATATCAGCGGGCCGCTCGAGATCTCCGTGTCTCTACCCAAGCCGTCGTGGCTGGCGCTACTCGGCAGCACCATCGGTAACTTCGGCCCACCCAGCGATGAGCGACTGCTGTCACGGGTCGCATGCCATTTGGGCCCCACGGACCGCTTCCTGATGGGCGCCGACCTGAGGCCCGGCGGGCTCAAGACCGTGCAGCGGCTCGAACTCGCGTACAACGACGCGGCAGGCGTCACCGCCGAGTTCAACCTCAACGCGCTGCGCGTGCTCAATCGTGAGCTCGGGACGGACTTCGATCTCAGGGCCTTCGAGCACCGAGCCTTCTACGACGCCGAGCATGGGCGCATAGAAATGCACCTCGATGCGCGCGGAGAGCAGGTCGTCATGTTCCCGAACGGTGCCGGCTCGATTCGCTTCGCGGACGGCGAGTCGATTCGCACCGAGATCAGCTGTAAGTACGACAGGCGAACGATCGACCTGTTGTTCTCTAAGGCGGGCCTGCTCGTGGAGCGTTGGGTCGAGGATGCACAAGGTTTTTTCGCGCTCATCCTGGCGAAGACCTGCTAATGCCCGATCCGGCCATCTTGGAGGTCTTCACCGACTTCGTCTGACCTTGGTGCTATCTGAGCGCCGGGCGCGTTCGCAAACTCGAAGCCGAATACTCCGTTACGGCGCGCTACACGTACTTCCCTCTGCATCCAGAGACGCCGAGCGGCGGGCGACCGCTGGCCGAGCTCTTCGCCGGCCGTGAAGCGGGGCTCGAGCAGATGAAAAGCCGACTCGGCGCGCTCATGGCGGAGGAGGGCCTGCCGTACGGGGTGCGCACGCACACGTACAACAGCCGCCTCGCCCAAGAACTGGCTGTGTTGGGGGATGAGGCCGGCGTCACCGACGCTCTGCACGACGCGCTCTTTCGAGCATACTTCGTGGACGCCCGCAACATTGCGGCCACCGACGTGCTCCTGGACATCGCGAACGCCGTGGACCTCGACGCGACCGAGGCTCGCGCGACGATCGAGGATCGACGTTACGAGACCACGATCGACGCTCACTGGGATCGGGCCAGGAGTGTCGGCGTAACGGGTGTGCCGACGTTCGTCGCGCACGGCTTCGGCGTGGTGGGAGCGCAGCCCTACGAGTCGCTGGAAGCCTTGATGGACCGCACTGGCGTGGGAAAGCGGAGTTAGCGGACGGGCCGGTGTACAAGGCGCGCTCGGTTCCAGAGACCGGCGAGCCAGATCGCGGCGTAGATTGTGCACAGGCTATCCGTCCGGGGCCAGACTGGGATCACATCGACTGAGGCATGCGGAAACAATGAAGGGGATGCTTGGCGGACTCCGGGGTGTGGGGGCGCTCGCCTTTGTGCTGGCGATCGGCCCTCTGGGCGCCGGCGCGCAGGAGGAGACCGGCCTCACCTGGGAAAACGCGACGGAACTCAGCTTTGTTCAGACCGGCGGCAACACGTCGTCCAGTACGCTGGGGCTCAAGTCCACGCTCGCGGGTAGCCGCGCGCAGAACAGCTTCAAGGTCGAGGTCGGCGGAATCCGCGGTGAGACCACCACGTCGACCAGGAGCGCCACAGGCACGGTCGACGACTTCGTACTGTCCGAGGTCCGCGCCTCACAGCTGACGGCCGAGAGCTACTTCGCGCGCAGCCGCTACGATCGCGCGTTCAACGGCACGTTCGCGTTCTCCGGGGTGGGTTGGGACCGCAACACCTTCGCAGGAGTGCAAGATCGATTCGCGCTCGTCGCCGGTCTGGGCAAGACATGGCTGCAAAGCGAGACCGCCCGGCTCAAGACGGATATCGGGGGCACCTACACGATCCAGAAGGATGTGAATCCGGACCCTGAATCGGACGATGCCTTCGGCGGAATCCGTGTCTCGATTGACGCCAGGAAACAACTGTCCGCGACCACCGACTATACCTCGGCGCTGATCATCGATGAGAACATCGAAGAGACGGACGACCTCAGAGGCAACTGGACGCACTCCCTGTCCGTGTCGATCTCGGAAGACCTCGCTCTCAAGACGTCTCTGCAGCTCCTTTTTGATAACCGTCCGTCTCTGCTCGGCGTTCCATTACTGGACGCCACGGGTGCACCGACAGGCGCTACCGTGCGCGCCCCTGGCGAGAAGCTCGACAATGTCCTGACGCTCACCTTGGTCATCAAGCTCTAGAAGGGTGGTCACCGAATCGACGCGTTATGATTAGCGCGTCCCCCAAGCCCAGAGGACGCATGAGCGTATCGCCGCAGCAGCTTCGCGATTGGACCGAGGACGCCCGCGCCAGGACCTTCTCGATGGTGGACGACCTCGCCGACGATCAGATGCAGGTGCCGTATCTGCCCACGGTGAACCCGTTCCTCTGGGAGGTCGGCCACGGGATCTGGTTCCAGGAGTACTGGGTGCTGCGGCACGCACTGGGCGGGGAACCGTTGATCGACGACCCGGATCAGCTCTACGATTCGACGTACGTCGGCCACGAGATGCGCTGGTATCTGAAGATGCCCGGTCGATCCGAAGTGAAGGAATACGGGGAGCGCGTTCGCGACGCCGTCCTCGAGAAGCTCGCGGGCGATCCGAGTCCCGAGCTGCGCTACTTTGCGCTTCTGTCCATCGGCCATGAGGACATGCACCAGGAGGCGTTCTGCTACATGCGGCAATCGCTCGGCTATCCAGCGCCCAGTTGGCTCAGCGGCCCTCCCTCGGCACCGGAGGACCTCTCGGGAAACCCGGCCGGGGACGTCGCGATTCCGGGTGGTCGGGTCGCGATCGGGGCCAGTAGAGACGAGCCGTTCGTCCTCGATAACGAGAAGTGGGCGCACCCGGTCGAGATCGAGCCGTTCGCCATCGCCCGGGCGGCGGTGACGCAGGCTCAGTTCGCCGAGTTCGTCGAGGACGGAGGCTACGGGCGGCCCGAGTTGTGGAACGCTGGCGGCTGGCGATGGAAGCAGTCCTCCGGCTGCGAGGCTCCGGTCTACTGGCGGCGCGCAGACGATGCCTGGCAACGCCGAGTGTTCGACTCGTGGCGCGATCTCGAGCCCGACCTGGCCGTCAGCCACGTCAGCTGGTACGAAGCCGATGCTTGGTGTCGCTGGGCTGGGCGGCGGCTGCCGACCGAGGCCGAGTGGGAGGTGGCGGCGACGGCCGAGGTGGCGTCCGGCGCCTTCACGGGTGCGCGACGCGAGTACCCGTGGGGTGACGCACCCGAGCCGAGCATCGAGAGGGCGAACCTCGACGGAGACGGTGGCGGGCCGTGGCCAGCCAGCGCCGCTGCGGCCGGGGATACGCCCGCGGGTTGTCGCCAGATGCTGGGCAACGTCTGGGAGTGGACCGCCAGCGACTTCCTTCCGTACCCGGGCTTCGTGGTCGACCCGTACGAGCAGTACTCGAAGCCCTGGTTCGGATGCCGGAAGGTCCTGCGGGGAGGCTGCTGGATGACGCGCACGCGCATGCTGCGCCCGACCTGGCGTAATTACTTCACTCCGAATCGGCGGGATGTGTTCGCGGGCTTCCGCACCTGCGCGGTATAGCCTTGCGCGTCACCCTCGTCAGTCCCGCGGGGCCGAGGTCTCTGGGCGGGAACAATACGACGGCGGTACGCTGGCGACGGCTCCTGGAAGAACTCGGCCATGCGACCGAGGTGACTCGGAGATGGCGGGGCGAGCCCGCCGATGTCCTGATCGCGCTACACGCGCGCAAGAGCTTCGACTCCATTCTCGCGTACCACGAGCGGCGACCGGGAGCGCCGCTCATCGTCACCCTCACAGGCACCGATCTCTATCGGGACCTGGACCGCGGAGACGAGGTCTCCCGCGCCCTGGAAATGGCCACCTGCGTGGTGGCTCTCCAGCCGGCCGCCCTCGATCGGCTTCCGAGGGCGCTGCACGGCAAAGTGCGCGTCATCCTGCAGTCGGCCCAACGAATAATCGGACCGACGACGCCCGCGACGGAACGATTCGAAGTGGTGGTCCTGTCGCATCTCCGGGAGATCAAGGACCCACTTCTGGTTGCCGCGGCGACCCATCACCTACCCGAGGCATCTCGGATCGTGGTCCGACACGGCGGCTCGGAGCTCGACGAGGAGCTCGGCCGGCGGGCCCGGGCGGAGACCGAGGCCAACCCGCGCTATCGATGGCTCGGGCCGCTCTCGTTCGAGTCGGCGCGTGACCTGCTCGCCGGTTCCCGGCTGCTCGTGCTCAGCTCCCGCGACGAGGGTGGGGCCAACGTGGTCTCCGAAGCCATCGTCGCAGGCGTGCCGGTGCTGTCGACCGACATTCCTGGCTCCAGAGGGCTGCTCGGAAAAGAGTACCCCGGTTACTATCCCGTAGGGGACGAGCGAGCGCTTGCGAGCCTCATGTCGAGAGCCGAGTCGGAGCCCGCGTACCTGGCGGAGCTCGCGCTGCACTGCCGGCGCTTGTTGCCTGGGTTCGATCCGAAACGCGAGCTGGCCGCCTGGCGGGAACTGCTCGCTGGAATCGTTCCGTCGTCGGGTTGATCAGCGTGTCACGATCACGCACAAGCGATCGTTCTTCTTGAGCAGCCGCCGGATCCGTCCGGCCAAGTCACCTCGTCATCGGGCTCTGTCGTGCGCCGCCTCAGAACAAGCGTCTCCGTCTTTCTTCCGGCCGTAGTACTCGTGGCGGCATGCAGCGATGTGGTCGGTCCGGAATTCGAGTCCATCACGGAGCTACCGCGCGCGCTGTCCGTGGCCGAACAACAGGTCATTGGGAGTTCGACCGCGTTCGGCTTCGACCTGATGCGTGAGGTTGCCACCCGGGACGATCGGCCGAACATCCTTCTGTCTCCCCTGGGCGCGTCGATGGCGCTGGCCATGACCCTGAACGGGGCGGACGGAGAGACCTTCGACGAGATACGCGCCGCGCTCGGCTTCCCCCAACTGCCGCAGCAGGAGATCAACGATGGGTTCCGGGACCTGACGCAGCTGCTAACGACGCTCGACCCCGACGTCCGCTTCGATATCGGCAACTCCCTTTGGGCGAACGAGGACGTCCCCTTCCACGAGTCGTTCCTCCAGGCCGTAACCGCGGCCTTCGAGGCCCGCTCGGAGACCAAGGACTTCGCGGACCCCGCGACGCTCGACACCATCAACGCGTGGGCGGCGGACCGTACGAACGGCCTGATCGACCGCGTCCTCGAGGACCTCGACCCCAGCCTGGCACTGCTGCTGATCAACGCGATCTACTTCGACGCGCCCTGGACGTACCAGTTCGACCCGAACGACACGTCGCCTCAGGCGTTCCGACTGGCGGACGACTCGTCGGTGCAGGTGGACATGATGTCGTTGCGCGACGTGGAGCTCCCGTTCGGCGGAGGCCCCGGCTACACGGCGGCGGAACTACCGTATGGGGGCTCGGCATTCTCGCTGGTGATGATCGTGCCGCACGACGACACTCGGGGGTTCCTCGTCGGGCTCGACGCCGCCGTGTGGGACGCGGTCCTCGAGGGACTCCGACCCACGACCGTCGATCTCGTTTCCATCCCCAAGTTCGAGCTCACGCACGACGCTTTCTTGAACGAGGCGTTGAAGGAGATGGGGATGGGGCGGGCCTTCGGGCCGGAAGCGGATTTCTCGCGCATGTCGCCGGTGGGGGACAACATCTGTATCGACTTCGTGCGTCAGAAGACCTTCATCGAGGTCGATGAGCGGGGCACGCGCGCCGCGGCGGTCACGACGGTCGGCGCCCGAGTCGTCTCGTTCACCGGCCTGATCGCGGACCGGCCGTTCATCTTCGCGCTGCGCGAGCGCTTGTCGGGCAGCGTGCTGTTCGTGGGGCTGGTGGGCGATCCCACCGCGCAGGAGCGTGGGCCCGAGTCGTTGGTGAGCGACTGCGGCTAGTCGGTGCCCCCTCACTGGTTGTTGAACTCCACGACCTCGAAGAGGCTGCTGAAGTCGTCCGTCCAGAGCGGTCCCGCCGCCGGCATCGGCTCCTCGTCCTCGTGAACGATGACGTAGTCTTCTTTGTCCAACTCGGCGTCTACCGTCGTATTGCCATAGAGGAGACGATGCACGCGGGCGGCTGGACGGAGGCTCAACCTTGGAAGGTCTTCCACACCAACAGCCCGCCGGTTATGACGAGCAGCGCTTCGAGTCCCTTTCTGAACTGCTGGGGGTCGAATCGCGGAAACACGAACCGGTCCATCAACAGGAAGGTCGCTCCTCCTGCCAGGACGAGCCCGCCTCCTCTGCCGAAATCGACCAGCCAGGGTGTGCCCGCGAGGGCCAACGTCGAGAGTTGAACGACGGCGAACAGGGTGTACCCGGCGGCGATCGTGCCCCGCGCCACTCGCCGGTCGAGCCCTTTCCCGAACGCGAGCGCCGTCAGCATCGATCCACCCAGGTTCGACGCGCCGTGAACCAGCCCCATCAATACGACGTACGTGCGCTCGAACGCGAGTAGGCTCTTGAGGGTTCGACGAATCACCGCAACCCGGTCCTGAAGCGAGAAGGTCAACACGAGAACCGCCACGAAGAGTTCCAGCGGCGGCGACCAGCGCGTCGATACCCACAGCGCCATGGCGATCGCGGGCAAGGTGAGGGTCGAGATCCTCCGAAGGATCGGCCGGTCGATGTGCCCGTGGTCCCTCGTGAGCTGTAGCACGTGGATCGTCAGTGAGATTGGCAAGAGGAGCTGCAGCGTGGGAGCGAAGTCCATCCCCAAGAGCAGCATCCAAGGCGTCCCCAACAGGAGAACACCCACGCCGAACAGGGACTGGATCGCCGCTGCCGTGAGGATCACCGGCAGAACGAGTTCAATGGGTGGCACTAGAAGAAAATCCCCTCGCTGCGCACGTCGAGTTCTGGACCGATCTCGATCCAACTGTGCCCGTCGACCGGTTCCCAAACCGCACCCGGGTCGAGCCGTTCCGAAGCCAGCACTACGCCTTCCGGTGCGAAAGGCGGCCGTTTGGCGAAGTAAAGGGAGTTCGTGACCAGAACGGTCCCGCTGCGGACCGCGGCGATGCGCTCTCCATCGCTCAGCACCATGTTCATCTGGGCCTCTGTGGCTCGCCCCACCCGATCGTGGACCGCCTTGGCTGTCCGCTCCAGCGCCTCCGCCATGGTCGCACCCTCCCGCATGGCAGCCACCGCCGACAGGAAAAGCGTCTCCGAGTCGGAACTCCCCCGCAACTCGGCGTACAGATCGTCGGGGAGTTGGGCGCGAAGGGCCCGCATGTGCTGAACTCGAAAATCGGGGACGAAGCCGTCCAGCATGAAGCTCCACTTCTCGAAGACCAGCGGGGGCAGTCCAGAGCGATCCAGCGGAAGCCCCACCGTGCCGTTTCGGAGTCCGGCGAGTACGCACCCGGAACGGAGGGACGAGAGGGTCGAGCAAAGGTCGGTGTCGTACCAGATGGGTCGCACTTCGGCCAGACGGGCGGGACGTCCGTCGCTGTACCAGACGACACCGTATCCGTCCGCGTTGATCGTGCCGGAGAGCAGTTCCCGAGGCGCCCAGCTCTGCTCGTAGAGCGAGTGCTCGCCGTCGAAAACCAGGTGGCCTGGGGGTAGGGGGTCCCCTAAATAGGCGATGAGCCTACACATGGGGCCGGTCGCTTCTCAAAAGAGCCCCCAACCGTTCCAGGTCTGCGTTGCCGCCGCTCAAGACGGCGACCACGGGGCAGTCGGCCTCGACGGGGATGAGGCCTTCCAACAGCCCGGCCACGGCGGCAGCGCCCGCCGGTTCCACGAGCAGCTTGCATCGCTCCAGAATCAGCCGCAGCGCATGGATGATCTGCTCGTCGCTGACCAGCACGACACCCCGAGCGTGCGCGGCCAGGAGCGCGTGGTTGAGAACCCCGGCCATGGGGGCTGCCAACCCATCGGCGACGGTATTCACCGACTCCAGATGAATTGCTTCACCCACCTTCAGCGAGCGGTGCATGCCCGGTGCGCCTTCGGGCTCGACGCCCCATACGGCGACCCCTGGCTTGGCGGCCGCGACCGACGTCGCGATCGCGGAGGAGAGCCCACCGCCTCCGACCGGCACCACGATGGTATGAACGTCAGGCAGCTGGTCGACGATCTCGAGGCCGCAGCTGCCGTGACCCGCCACGACTTCCTCGTCGTCGAAGGGATGCATGAATGTCATGCCCCGCTCCTCCGACAGCTCGAAGACCTTATCGAAAGCGGCTTTCGCGTCGCCGTGTAAGATCACTTCGGCTCCGTACTCCCGGCTGGCCCGCACCTTGGTGGGTGATGCCGTCTCCGGCATCACCACAAGGCTGCGGACGCCGACCGAGGTCGCCGCCCACGCGACCGCTTGGGCGTGGTTCCCGGCGGAGATCGTGGCGACTCCGCTCGCCCACTGT
>JAYZBT010000353.1:0-4728 GCA_036338615.1 Gemmatimonadota bacterium | reverse complement strand
TCTCGCCACGCTCGCGTCGACTCCGGCGCAGAGCGCGGACGAGACGTTACTCGGCTTCACCGCCGAGAGCACCCGAGCGCAGCGCGATCTCGAGGCGCGCTTCGATGCGCAGCTCGATGCCGACAACCTTCGCACATGGCTGGAGCAGCTCAGCCGTCATCCCACGCACGTGGGATCGCCGGGGGCGAAAGCCAACGCCGAGTGGATTGCCGAGCAGTTCCGCTCATGGGGCTTCGAGACTCGCATCGACGAGTACCAGGTCATGTTCCCCACACCGCGCGAGCGGATGGTGGAGCTGGTGGCGCCGACGCGCTACACGCTCCGGCTGGCCGAACCCGTGCTCGAAGGGGACGCCACGTCGGGCGTCACCCAAGACCGGCTGCCCACCTACAACGCCTACTCCGCCGACGGCGACGTCGAAGGAGAGGTGGTCTACGTGAACTACGGGATCCCGGCCGACTACGAGGAACTCGAACGCCGGGGCATCGACATTCGCGGCAAGATCGCCCTCGCGCGCTATGGCGGCTCATGGCGGGGCATCAAGCCGAAGGTGGCGGCGGATCGCGGAGCCATCGCCACGCTCATCTACTCCGATCCTCGTGACGACGGATACTTCCAGGGCGACGTGTACCCCGACGGGCCGTATCGCATGGAGCACGGCGCGCAGCGCGGATCGGTCGAGGACATGCCGCAGTATCCGGGCGATCCGCTCACGCCCGGAGTAGGTGCCACGCCCGACGCGGAGCGGTACACCGTCGAAGAATCGCCCACGATCATGAAGATCCCGGTGCTCCCCATCTCCTACGGCGACGCCCTTCCGATCCTGCAGGCACTCGGGGGTCCGGTCGCGCCCGCGTCGTGGAGGGGCGCCCTGCCGCTGACCTATCACCTCGGCCCAGGTCCTGCCCGGGTGCACATGAGGGTTGCGTTCAACTGGGACCTGACGCCCGCCTACGACGTCATCGCCGTCCTTCGAGGCTCGGAATACCCCGACGAGTGGGTTATTCGCGGTAATCACTTCGACGGATGGGCGTTCGGCGCCGGGGATCCCTTGAGCGGGATGGTCGCCCTCCTGGAGGAGGCCCGGGTGGTCGGTGAGATGGCACAGGCCGGTTGGCGGCCGAAGCGTACGATCGTGTATACCGGTTGGGACGCCGAGGAGCCCGGCCTGCTGGGCTCGACCGAGTGGGCCGAGCACCACCGGGACGAGTTGCAGGAAAAGGCCGTCGCCTACATCAACAGTGACGGCAATGGCCGGGGCTTCCTCGGCGTTGGTGGCTCCCACACGCTGGAACGGTTCGTAAACCAGATCAGCCCCGAGGTGCAAGACCCCCAGACCGGCGTGTCCGTGCGCGAGCGCCTCAAGGCGAGGATCATGGTCGGCGGTGACGGCGACGGAGCCGCACGCACCGACCTTCGCATATCCCCGCTGGGCTCGGGGTCGGACTATACGCCCTTCCTACAGCACCTGGGCATCGCGTCGTTGAACATCGGGTACGGCGGTGAGAACGGGGGCGGATCCTACCACTCGATCTTCGACTCCTTCGATCACTACACTCGCTTTGGCGATCCTACCTTCGCGTATGGCGTCGCGCTCGCGAAAACCGCGGGCCGAGCCACACTGCGCCTGGCCAACGCCGACGTCATCCCGCTGCGCTTCAGCAACCTCGCAGACAACGCGCGCACATACCTGAGCGAGGTAGAGCAGCTCGCCGAGACCATGCGGGCGGAGACCATTCGTCACAACCGCATGGTCGACGACGGGGCCTTCGTGCTGGCCGCCGACCCCACCAAGACGTACGTAGCCCCGGAGCGGAAGGGAGCCGTACCCGATCTGAACTTCGCGCCGCTCCACACCGCCGTCACGCGCCTTCAAGGCGCGGCCGCGCAGTACGCCGCGCGGCTCGCCGCGGCGATGGCGGAAGGATCCATCGACGCGGCAGCCGCCGCCGACCTCAACGACTTACTGCAAGCAATGGAACAGCGGATGACGCGCGCCGAGGGTCTGCCGCGTCGCCCGTGGTTCCGACACATGATCTATGCCCCCGGCTTCTGGACGGGCTACGGGGTCAAGACGCTGCCAGGCGTGCGGGAGGGCATCGAGGAGCGGGAGTGGGATGAGGTGCGGCTCTTCGTGGGGGAGATCGCGGCGGCCTTGGACCGCGTGAGTGATGGGCTCGAGCAGGCCGTGGAGGTAATCGGGTAGGCGGCGGCACGAGGTCGCCGGCCGGAGGTCGCACCTCTGCGGCGTGCACCCGGGTATGTTCGCGCACGGCCCGCGCGAGCCGGCCATCGGCGGTGTAAAGCGGCGCCTCGAAGGACTCCGCCAACGCCACGTACACGGCATCGTACGCCGTGAAGTTCTCACGCATCTCGAAGACGCTGTCGAGAAACGGCAGGTCAGAGAGGCGCTCGAGCGGAAGGTCCAGGTAGTGACGTAACGCGGACCGTGCCCGTCGAGCATCCGCCAAGCGACGCTGGACGATGCTGCGTAGCGCCGAAGCGACCTCGTGTCACAGACATGGGGCACCAGGATCTCGCAAGACTCGTCTTCGACCATCTCCGACATCTAGGCGTCCCACGGCAGACCCGAATCATCGTTGGAAACGGAGAAGAGCCCGCCTTCGGGTTCGTCGAGCATCTCGTCGTCGAGCTCATCGATAGACCCGTCCATCATGGCGTGGATTTCTTCCGTGAAAAGGACCCGGTTGATGGCCTGGTCCACCGCTTCCCAATCGCTCTCCGTCCCTGCGATCTCCTTGAGACGATCGAGCTTGTACTCCTCGATCTCGACCTTCCTCCACACGACGCTCACACGGCTCCTCCAGCTCTTGCGGCATCGGAGACCGGGGCGGTTCACCCACCCCGGTCCCCGCACTCGGTCAGAGAGAAAGATCCGCGACCTCATGGGGTGAGGAGATGGACGGATCGGCCTGATCGGTACTCACCCCCCACCCTCCTCATCTTCCGACCAATAACTATCGACGCCGGCGAAGCCAGCGCCGGCTGCGCTATCTCCCCGCTACCCTCCCCCCTGGCGTCCACGGCGCTCCCGCAGCCGCCAACGCCTCTTCCAGCTGCATCAGCTGGGCGTCGACGACGGCGGCGAGTTCTCGCGCGAGCGTTTCGAACTGTCCCCGGGCAAGTTGGATGTTCCCGCGCTGGGTGAGTGTCGGATTCTGTCGCGTCGACCAGTGACCTCCGATCACATTCCCGATTCGATCCGAGATCGACGGTAGGCTCGACACGTTGAGGGATCCTCGAATCGGGTCGCCCTGGAGTCGTAAGGAGAGACCGTCCAGCGCACGTCCGAGCTCGTCCATGCGACCGAGCAAAGCCGCGTCGGCTCGCGGAGTTCGCATCAGGGCGGCCCGCATATAGCGCAAGCGCTCGCGCACACGTCCGATCTCACCACCCGCCACGCGGACCCGCCGGGACAGCTCGCTCGTTTCCTGTTGGAACTCCGCGACGGCGACGAAGTCCGTGCCCGGGGGGGCACTCGGCACCGGCTTCACGTCGAAACTCTGCGAGCTTCCGATCTCTTCGACGCCATCGGGTGAGACGAGGACCATCTGGACCGAGTACTCGCCCGGAGGCGCCAGCGGCCCGACGGGGTCTGTCACCCACGGCGGAGTAAAGCCGGGCGTGGACAGGTCGATCGCGTTGGGCGCGGGACGCCTGAGGTCCCACGTGACGCGGTGCAGCCCAGCCTGAGCCGGCGCCTCGACCCAACGCACCGGCTCGCCCGTGGCATCGGATACCTGAAGCAGTACCCGCACCCCACCCTCTCCGGCCTCGGCGCGCAACGCGTCGTAGCCAGGGAACGGCACGTCCGCGCCCCGCTCGCTGAGCTCGCGCTCCGTAGCCTCGCGCAGGTCACTCGGGCCCTGGGGCGCGTCCTTCACGTAGTATGTGAACGTCGCCCCGAAGTCGGGGTTGGGCGCGGCATAAGCGCTGCTACCGACCGTCGGTCGACCCTGGGCCTGGTTGGTCGCGTAGGGCACGTACCACCAGGCGTCACGCACGGGCAGGACTCCCCCACCGCCCGCGAGCACGCCGTCAGCGATCTCGCGGAGCGGGCTGTAGTCGTCGAGGATGTAGAAACCACGGCCGAACGTGGCACCGACGAGATCGTCGTCGCGGCGATGAATCTTCAAGTCTCGGAACGCGATGGTGGGAACCCCCGCCGACAGCATGTGCCAGTTCTCTCCCCGGTTCGGCGTGAAGTACAGCCCGTACTCGGCCGCGAGAAAGAGCAGGTCCGGGTTCCAGTGGTCTTGTTGGATCGCCCATACGATGGTGCCGTCCGGCAAGTCCCCGCGGATCGAGGTCCAGCTACTTCCGTTGTCCGCGCTCTCGAACAAGTACGGCGTGTAGTCTCCCTGTTTGTGCGCATCCGCCAGCGCGAAAACCCGACCCGATGCATGAAGATCGGCTTCGACCTTGTTTATGAACGAAAGCTCGGGCACATCGGGCAACGGAGCCGCCCGCGTCCACGTCTGCCCGCCATCGGCGGATATGTGGATCAGGCCATCGTCCGATCCCGTGTACAGCAGGCCCTCGGTGATGGGCGACTCCGAGATCGTGGTCAGCGTCGCGTACTGCGACATCGCCCCGTTGTCGTGCATCGCGTCCAGCTCCCAGACGCGCCCCATGTACGGCAGCTCGTACCGATTGGTATTCGTGGTCAGGTCCTCGCTGATCGCCGTCCACTGAAAGCCACGGTCA
>JAYZBT010000352.1:0-4470 GCA_036338615.1 Gemmatimonadota bacterium | reverse complement strand
CCGCGTCCACTTGGACCAACACCTCCTCGTTGACGGTCTGATCAACTCCGGCATCGGCCACGGGAGCCATGTTCGTCGGACCGATCAGCGAGACACCTCCATCGCTGCAAGCCGTCAAGAGAACGGCGAGTGCGATCGGGGCAGTCGTGTTGTAGCTAAGAATCGTCATGTCGGTGAGCGGACGCTCTCCCCGTGGCCACTGGATGTGAGAACAACTTGAACGGATGCTGTACATCTGTGTAGATGCTGGAGTCATCAAGGTCGTTAAGGGCATTTGGTCGCCTAGAGTCCCGAGGGGCAGTGGACGACATCATTGACGCGAGCTCTCCATTCAACTGAGCAGCGCCACCAAATATTTTTCGGGGAACGGCGTTGCAGTGGCGTCGATGTGTGCGGTCCTGGACAAGTACCGCCCCGTCGCCGCCAATGAGGGGGGGGCATATCCGTTCTGTTTTTAACCCCGAAAAAGAGCCTCTTGGTAGACTTATGGTAGACTCAATAGGTCCGTAGCTTCCCAAAGCAAAAGCCTCACAAGCGTATAAGTGCTTGTGAGGCTTCAACTTGCCTGAGTGCCCCGCCAGGGACTCGAACCCCGAACCTACTGATTAAGAGTCAGTTGCTCTAGCCAATTGAGCTAGCAGGGCGTACCCAACCGAGAAAATTCGGTCAGGAGCCGGGAAAGCTACCCACGACAGCCCGACGGTCAACCTTTCGCGGGGCAAAAAGAAGAGACCAGAAGAAGAGACCGGACAGAGCCCCTCGCGCCCACATCTCCGCGGAAACACCCCCCTACCGTACCCCCCGCCGCACCTTCACCACCGCCGCATCCAGCTTCTGCAGAAACTCCGACCGATCCCGCTTCCCGAACGGCGCCGGCCCGCCGGTGATCTCACCCGACTCCCGCAGCCCGGCCATCAGCTCCCGAGTCGCGATCGCCTCTCCGATCGAGTCCTCGGTGAACACCCTCCCCCGCGGACTCATGACCTGTGCCCCCTCTTCGAGCACGCGCCCCGCTAGGAGAATGTCCTCCGTAACGACGATGTCTCCGGGCCCCGCGATCTCGACGATCCGATCATCGGCCGCGTCCAGCTGCCCCCCGTCCTTCACCACCTCCAACTGCAGCCAGGGCTCGGGCGGCACGCGCAGCCACTGTGCGGCGACGAGCACCACGTCCAGGCCATACCGCTTCGCGACTCGGTACGTCTCTTCCTTGACCGGACAGGAGTCCGCGTCGACCAGGATTCTGGGCGAGATGCTTATCGCGCACTAACCCCGTGGTGGATGGTTGCGACGAAGTTCGCTTCGGCGCCTTCGTTCTGGCCCCACGCCTCGGCCTGCGCCCGGATGGGGCGCGCGGCGACGATTTGCTCGAGCGAACGCCCCATGTCCATGAGCTCGGCGACGGCATCGCGCATGGTCCTGAGCGCATCTCGGTACGACCGCAAATCCTCGCGGGTGGAAAGCGCACCGTGCCCGGGGATGACCTGTGTATCGGCATCCATGACCGCGAGCGCCACGCCGGCCGCGGCGATCACGCCGTCGATCGATCCGCCGGTCGCGGTGTCGATGAACGGGAAGCGGTCGCGGAAGAAGGTGTCCCCCATGTGCACGACGTTGGCGTTCTTGAAGTGCACGATAGCGTCGCCGTCGGTATGAGCGTTCGCGACGTGGACGGCATGCAGCTCGTCGCCGTTCAGGTGAAAGGTCACGTCTTCGGTGAAGGTGACGACGGGCCATGCTGCCGACGGAACTGCGGGGGTCGGGGCAACGGGACGCCCGATTCGCTCGAGCACCTGATCCATGCTGAGCCGCACGCGCACGTTCTCGTGCGCCACGATGAGAGCACCGGTCCGGCCCAGGTTCTCGTTGCCGCCGGTGTGGTCTCCGTGCCAATGCGTATTGAAGACGAAGCGCACGGATTCAGAGGTGATGTCGGCGATGGCGGCGAGGATCTTCTGCGTGAGCGGAGCGAACTGGTCGTCCACGATGAAGACGCCGTCCTCACCCACCGACAATCCGATGTTGCCGCCCTGGCCCATGAGCATGTAGATGCCGCCGCCCAGCGACTGGGCACGGATCTGGACAGCATCGAAGTTCTGCGCGCTGAGCGGCGCGGCGAGCCCGAGCGTGCCCACCGCGACGGAAACGGTGATGACGGTGGCGATGACAGCGGCGAGACGGCGCATGGGTCGAACTCCGGCAATCGGTGATTTGAGGCCGGCACGACGAACAGACGGAACGAACCGGCCGACCAACAGATGAACGCGGCTCGGGAAAATGGGGCCTCTCCGGCCCCCGCGCACCTGCCCTCCACACCGACCTGGCGCTTCTACACCGAGCATGCCACGATGGCCCCTTCACGTCCTGGCCGTCCAAAGCCGCGATCCCAAGGGAGCGACCGATGCACCGCACCGTATTTGCCATACTGGCCGCCCTGACCCTGTTCATGCACGCATGTGGTGGTGAATCCGCGTCCAATGAGAGCAGGCCAGACGCGTCCACCACGACGACCGCCGGAATCGACTTCCAGAGCGTCGCTGGCGTCCTGCTCACGCGACTCGACCTGCAGCCCGACGAACGCGTGTTGCTCGTGGGGCTGCCTGGGCGCTTCGACCCACTCATGCCGTTGCTACGTGAAGGTGTCGAAGCGGCAGGCGCGGTGGATCTCGGCGTTTGGGCCGTGGGAGCCGGCGCCCCCGGCGACTGGTCCACGGACTTCACGCGCAGCCTGATCGGGCAGGACTCGGGCGCACTGGTCGGCCTACTTTCGGATGTGGACGCCGCCCTCATGCTGCCGGGGGCGAACACCGGCCATGCGGTCTACGCAGCCATGCAGCAGGTCCTGCGCGAAGACCGAGGCCGCACGATCCACTTCCACTGGTTGGGCGCCTACAACCTGGACGGCACACTGCGCGACATCGACGAGATGGTCGACGACTTCTACGTGCGTGTCCTCGCCGACACGGACTACGAGACGTTGGCGGCCGCGCAGGTGGCGTTCGAGCAGGCCATTCGCGGCGCGACGGTGAGAGTGACGACCTCGGCAGGTACCGACATTTCGTTCGAGATCGGGGACCGTCCCGTCACGAAACAGGACGGAGACGCATCGGCGGCGCGCGCGGGGATGGGCCGGAATCTGATCGACCGCGAGGTGGAGCTGCCCGCGGGTGCCATCCGTGTCGCCCCGATCGAGGGGAGCGTCGCGGGCACGGTCGTGTTCCCGCCCTCCGTATGGGGTGAAGAGCGAACCGAGAACCTCACGCTTCGCTTCGAGCGGGGAGTCATGGTATCGCTCGAGGCGGCCAGGGGGGCCGAAGCAGCCCTGGCAGAGATCGAGGCAGCGGGCAACGCGGGCAAGGCGTTCCGTGAGTTCGCACTCGGCTTCAATCCCCTGCTCGCGATTCCGACGTCGGGCGAGCGCTGGATTCCGTACTATGGATACGGCGCGGGTGTCGTCCGGCTCTCCCTTGGCGACAACACCGAACTCGGCGGCGCCGTAGGAGGAGGGTACGTGCGCTGGAACTTCTTCGTGGACGCGACCGTCACGGTCGACGGCGAAACCTGGGTCGAGGGCGGTCGCCTGGTACGGTAGCGCCGCGGAAGTAAGGAGAGGCTTCCGAGACGCACAGCCAGCAGCATATGTTTGTTTGGACTACCGGAGGAAGACGATGCGCTCCACGGCACCCAGACTGAGTTGGCTCGGGCCTCAGCGGCTGATTGTACTCGCCCTGCTGCTCGGCCCCGCCGCGTGCGACATACCCAGGTTCGACGGCCCGCAGATCCAGGGCCCGCCCCCGGTCTTCTATATGCAGCCGGAGGCCTATCAGCAGCGACGGCTGTTCCCCGATCAGGAACTGGTCTTCCACACGGCCTGGGGCTGGGAGGAACGGCTCGAGACGAGGGCACTCGGGATCGACTGGGTCGCCATCGCTTGGTGGCCCCCTACGACTCCGCGGCGTACGCGGTGGAGTTCTTCGCAGATGATCCGGGCCCCCAGGGCGCGGGCGACACCCTGCAGGTCATCCTGTCCTCGTTCGCCGTGGGCAAGACGGAGTGGAATTTCCCGCTCATTGCCATCTTCGCTGGCATGACACTCTTCATGGTCAGCGTGCTACGGAGTCGGTCCCAGACTTGGCCGCCGCCGGGGGGCACAACCGGTGGCGGGGCCGGGTCCGCACCGCCCGGTGACGCGGACCCGCCGGCCTCTGGCCCGTTCTCATAGTCACCACGGAGCCCGACCCCGCGTCGCTCACCGGCCAGACCGAGAGCCACCTCTGTTCGTCCGCCGATGCCGAGCGACTCGACGCGCGCGTCCACAGGGAGGTGGTGTCGCCCTTTCTGCGCCTACGGGATGACTCCGAGGTAGCCGGCTTCGACCTCCGTGTGCTCTGTGGATTCCGGAGTTTCGATCGCCAGATCTCCATCTGGAACCGGAAAGCGACGGGTGCGCTCGCGGCCTTGGACTCCGCC
>JAYZBT010000351.1:0-5998 GCA_036338615.1 Gemmatimonadota bacterium | reverse complement strand
ATGACCGATGGGCGATCCTGCTGCTGTTGAACGGTTTCTTCCTCGTGATCGGATTGTTCCTCCACTCGGCGGCCGCGATCATCCTGGTGGTCCCAATCGTGATGCCCCTGGTTCAGGCCGCCGGCATCGACCCCGTGCATTTCGGGCTGGTCGTCGCACTCAACCTCGGCATCGGTCAGCAGACCCCACCGGTCGCGTCGGTTCTCGTGACGGCGTGCTCGGTCGCAAAAGCCGACATATGGGAGGTCAGCAAGGTGAACGTCTACTTCGTCGCGGTATTGCTCGCTGTGCTCCTTCTCGTGACCTACGTTCCGGCGATCCCCATGGTACTGGTGGAGATATTCTACCGATGAGCGCGCACGTACGTACGAGTGTCGAGGGCCGGGTCGCCGAAGTCCGCCTCGACGCGCCCGATAAGCACAACGTGCTCGACCGCGACGGTTGGCACGCCCTCGCGGACGCCCTGCGCGCCTTCTCCGCGCGGTCCGGCTTGGCTTGTGTCATGATACGCGGCTCTGGCGGCCGCGCGTTCTCTGCGGGCTCCGACATTTCCGCCTTCGCGGCCCAGCGTGACACGCCTAGTGACGCGCGGGAGTATTCCGACGCCATCTCCGGCGCGCTGCACGCCATTCGAGACTGTCCCCACCCCACGCTCGCGGTTATCGAAGGCTTGTGCATCGGCGGCGGCCTTGAAATCGCGGCCTGCTGTGACTTGAGGATCTGCGAAGCCTCCAGCCGTTTCGGGGCCCCCATCACTCGTCTGGGTCTGACGATGTCGTACGCCGAGCTCAAGCCACTGATCGCCCTGCTTGGTCAAGGCCATCTGCTCGACATACTTCTCTCAGGTGACCTGATTCCCTCCAGCCGCGCCCTCAGCATCGGACTCGTAAATCGCGTGGTGCCGGACGGAGACGTCGTCGTCCAGGGCCGCGAACTCGCCCACAGAATCGGGGCCGGTGCTCCGCTGGTGAACCGGTGGCACAAGAAGTTCATCCAACGTCTGGCAGATCCGACACCTCTGAGTGACGCCGAGCGGGAAGAGGCGCTTCACGCGTTCGAGACCACCGACTACCGAGAGGGGCGCGCGGCGTTCCTGGAGAAGCGAGACCCCGAGTTCCGGGGAGAGTGATGCCGGGACCACTCTCGGGCATTCGAGTCATCGAGCTGGCGCACGTCATGGCTGGGCCGGTATGCGGGCTGATGCTCGGAGATATGGGAGCCGATGTGGTGAAGGTCGAACGCCTACCGAACGGTGACAGTTCACGCGCTTTTTTACCCCCGGAAGTGCGCGGTGAGTCGGCCGCGTTCATGATGCTCAATCGCGGTAAGCGCGGCATCGCCCTCGACCTACGCGCTGAGGAGGGACGCTCGGTAGTACGCCGATTGGTTGCCAGTGCCGACGTCATCGTCGAGAACTTCCGGGCGGGCACCATGGAGCGGATGGGTCTCGGCTACGACGAACTAGCGGCGCTGAATGATCGGGTGGTGTATTGCCAGATCACGGGATACGGCCGCACCGGTCCACTCTCGCACCAGGGCGGCTTCGACCTGATCGCGCAGGGATACTCGGGCCTCATGAGCGTGACCGGCGAAGCACCGGGCCGTACCCCTGTGAAGGTGGGCGCACCTGTGACCGACATCGCCGCTGGGATTCTCGCCGCATTCGGAGTCGTGTCTGCCCTATTCGAGCGGACACGCACGGGCAAGGGTCAGCGCGTCGACACATCCCTCCTCGAGGCGGGCATCACGCAGACCTATTGGCAGAGTGCGATCGTGCTGGCCGCGGGCGTGTCGCCGGGCCCGTTGGGCACGGCGCATCCGCTCGCCGCCCCGTACCAAGCGTTTGCCACGGCAGACGGCTGGATCAACATCGGAGCTTCGAACGAAGCGACGTGGACACGCCTGACCGAGGCGCTGGGCGTGCCGGAGTTGAGGGAGGATGAGCGCTTCCGGAACAACGCGGACCGGATGGCCCATCTAGACGAGCTGGTGGGTATGCTCGCGCCGTACTTCATCGAGAGCTCGACGGAGAGCTGGCTGGAGCGCTTGGAGGACGCGGGAGTGCCCGCTGGTCCGGTGGCCTCCGTCGGCGAGATGCTCGAACACCCGCAGACGCGCGCGCGACAGATGGTCATCGAGGTCGAGCACGCCGAGGCCGGCACGGTCCGAGCGCTGGGCATGCCGGTCAAGATGTCCGGCTCGGAGTCGACTTTCCCCGCAGACCCTGGCCCTGGCGCGCCGATGCTTGGGCAGCATACACGCGAAGTCCTGCTCGAAGCGGGATTTCGTGACCTCGACGTCGATCGCTTGATCGGGACCCGGATCGCCCGCTAGTCGAGCGTCACAGAAGTGGCAGCAACACCCCGCGCGCGGCTTGACGGGGACCTTGCTCACCGCACGATTGGCACCCGCGACCCATCAGCTTCATCAGAGGACTCTCATGATCGACCTTCTCCTGGCTCCGTCGTTCTGGGCGGCTCTCTTCGGCGTCACCCTCATTCAACTCGCGCTGGGTGCGGACAACCTCATCATCATCACCATCATCGCCAACAAGCTGCCCACGGCCGAACGCAAGAAGGCGATCCAGGTGGGCCTCGGTCTAGCGATGCTGTTCCGTATCGCACTCCTGGCCGTGGTAAGCTTCATTCTCACCTATGCGACCGCCGTCTTCTGGGAATTCGATGGCGAGGTCGTAGCAGGGCTGACGCTGTCAGGCGCCATCAGTGGGAAGTCCGTGGTGCTCGTGGTCGGAGGCTTGTTTCTCATCTGGAAGGGCGTCAACGAGCTGCGGGTCAAGGTCAAGGGCGTCGAACAGGCCCTGGACAAAAAGAGCCGCTTCCAAGAGGTCGTGGCGCTCATCGTGGGCATGAATCTGCTCTTCAGCGTCGACTCCATCCTCACCGTAGTGGGCATGACGGATATCTTCGCGGTGATGGTCGGCTCGGTCGTCATCTCGGTGGCGCTGATGCTCGCTCTCGCGGGCACGATCTCGGATTTCCTCCACTCCAATCCCGAGTTCGAGATCTTGGGGCTCTTCGTGCTTCTGCTGATCGGCTTCGTCTTGATCCTGGAGGGGGGGCACACCGCGCATCTCACCGCCAACGGGACCGAGTTCCCCTACATCCCGCAGTGGATCGTGATCTTCATGCTGCTTCTGATGTTCAGCGTGGACCTGTATCAGAACTGGTGGGCGAAGTCTCACCACTCGAAGACCGCGCCCGTCCACCTTCATCACCGCATCGACGAGACACCGGTGGGTCTCCCGTGATCACATCGGGGCGACCACCGCGCTCAGGAGCGACACATAGTGCGGGTCATGGCGCCGACCCTGGCCGCCTGCCAGCGGAAGTCCTCGGCGGGATCGCCGATGTGAGCATCCTCGAAGTCGCTGATGACGAGGACGTCTGTGGGATCATCGGCTCGGACGAAAACATTCGACGTTCCCCAGTCGCCATGGACGAACGCCTCCTGGCGAAGGAGAGGAGATCAAGCAGGAGAAATTCCTGGATCCACGCATGGAAGCTATGCTCAATCTCCACTTTACGAGTCATTGGCTGTCTCGGGTCTTTCACGAGCAGCTCAAGGACTTCGACATCTCGAACGAGCAGTACAACATCCTCAGGATTCTGCGCGGCAATCGCGCTGGCACCTACAACCTCTGCGAGGTGCAAGAGCGGATGCTGAACCGGACCGCGAACGCGACACACCTCGTGGAAAAGCTTCGCAAGCGGGGGCTGGTGAGCCGTCGGACCAGCGAGGAGGATCGGCAACGCGTTGACATCGCCATCACCGAGGAGGGACTGGACCTACTCGCTGGGATGGACCTACCGGTGCAGCAGATCGAACGGCGGACGGCGCAGGCCCTCACGAACGAGAAAGCGCGGACCCTGACCCGCCTGCTCGAGCAACTGAGAGAGACGTTGGACACGAGCGGGCTGTCTTGACCACTAAGGATTCTCGAGCGGCGGATACCCTGTCCGCGCTCGTCTATCTCTTCGAGCGCGCGGGGCACTCGGGGTGGCTCGACTTCGTGACGGCCCATCGGGACCAGGCGCTCGAGTCTGGCATCAATCCGGACATTCTTCACGCCTACGGAGCCATGGGCTCCTTCAGCGACGTGATGCTGACGCCGAGGGAGCAGGACCCCCTCGATGACCTACAGGGCCCTTGGGGCAACAGGCTGCTCGACGCGCTTCGGGCCAGAATCAGCATACTGGCCAACGAAGCCTCGGGCGTCGAAACCGGCTCGTTCTTCGACACGGCTGATGAGCCGCCGGTGTCGGGGTGGCGGTGCCTCTCGTGCGGGCACAGCGAGATCACGGACCTGGATATCGAGGCGTGGGTCGCTGCGGTGCTGGTGCCGAAGCACGTGGGGGACGCAACGCTCGAGCGGTGGCAAGATCTGGTGGACGAAGTGCTCGACCGCCGAATTCCTGGAGCCGAGGACGCCCGGGCCGACCTCAAGGGCAGGGCAGCCGCCGCGGGCCTGGCCGTGACGTCTCGTCACGGCAATATGTGCCCCTGCCGCGCCTGCGACAGCGCGGACACGGCGGTGTATCGGTGGACGCTGGCCCCTTGGGGATTCCACCCAGCGGAGAACAACCTCGAACTCCGGGGCCCCGACTTCCGGCACCGCCCAGAGAGCGACGTGGGCGCGGTGATCGCATTGCTGCGTGAGCGCGGCGCTACCCCTGTCGCGGATGGACTATGGGAAGCGATCTGGCGACAGGATCACGAGCTCGCCGCGGCTCAGGTCGAAGTATTGGAGTGCCTCAGGGGCCTCGACCAGCGTGTCTTCTTGAGGATCTACGAGGATGTAGAATGGTCGGCTTCCAACGGCGGTTGGCGGAGAAGGGGCGAGCATACTTGGCAGCTGCCACCGAGCGCGTCCACTCGCTTGCTCGTGCCCTCGACGCTCGCAAAAGGCGTGTGGCAGTTGTACGTGGCCGCTCGGGCTCTACCCGATGAAGCGTGGATCGACCTCTTCAAGGACGCTCCGCGTACGGCGCTGGCAATACTCCGGCGGCACGAAGTCGTGGCGCTGGTGGACGCCGGGTACGAAAGCGTCGAGTGGAGGGTCGCTGTTTTGCCGCCTACCAAGTCGGCGTAGAGGGTGTCCGGAGACTCGACCCTCACACCAGCCGCCAAAACTCCCCTGTCAAACCCACAGCATCCATGATCGCCTGGCCGCCTTCAGCGCTCCGGCCTCTCCATTCAGGAGCGACGCGGTCCGCGTACCAAGGCTGCACCAGCGCCCACATTTGAGCCAAGTCGATGGTCGCCCCACGCCTGTGCCCCGTGCGCTCGAGCCAATCATCCACGTCCCCTTCCGACCGGAAGGCGAGGTAGGTTCGTCAGGTGAAGCCGATGTCGAGCCAAGCATCACGCGGCGGCGTCACCAGGTGGATGACCCCGTCGTCTCCTTCGAGCCGTCCGTCCCGGACCCCGAACTCCATCGGCACATGGCTCTCCTGGCACCGCGTGCGCGTCCACCCGTCCGTGCCCAGAATCGCCGGCACTCCCAATGCGTCCCACGCGCAGTTGGCGTACACCGTCATGGTCGGCGTCTCGACGGGATACTCGGTCTCGGTCGCTGAGAACGGGTTGGCCATCCACACTCCTGATCCATCCGGCAGTGGCGCAATCTCATGGGCTTCATAGAGCACCGCCACCGATGCGCTGATCTGAGCGACCGAGGTGTCGAGCACGGAGGACAGTTGCTCGAACGAAGGGGACGATGCCACGTCCGCGAACACACGATAGATCTCGGCGCGCACAGCCCAGTCGAAGTCCGAAGGGCCCGCCCCGCTCATCGGATGACTCCGTAGCGCCTGAGTATGTCCGCCGTCTCCTCGATCGGGAGCGCCTCGACGGTGCGGCCGTTACTCGTCACCGTGACGGCCTTGAAGAGCGAGTTGTAGATCGCCTCTTCGGTGGCTTCGACGGTAGCCTCGAAGATCGGTGATATGCTCCCGTTCGACAGGTCGTCTACGGCGTG
>JAYZBT010000350.1:0-6131 GCA_036338615.1 Gemmatimonadota bacterium | reverse complement strand
ACATTCTGTTTTATGATGAGGTCGATCCGGGAGAAGTCCCTGGGTTGCTTGCGCAGTGTCAGGTGGGTCTGCTCGCCCTCGATCCCCGTCACAAGGCCCACAACATCCCAGGCAAATTCCTTGCCTATATTCAGGCGGGGCTACCGGTGCTGGCTGGCATCAATGCCAACAACGACTTGGTGGGGCTGATCGAAGGCGAAGGGTACTACGAAGCGGGCAAGGCGGAGTAGTGCTGGTCCTGATTCTGGCGGTAGGCGGGATCTGGGTCGTCGGGCTCATGATTTCGACGTCTTCGGTGCAGTTGGTGGCCATATTCGGGCTCTTGCTGAGCCAGGGCGTGCTCGAGATGGTCGGCATCCCCACGCTGGCGACCAGGACTGCCGCGGAGTTGGCCATATTGGCGCTGTTCTTGAAGGCTCCACTCTCATCGGTCGAGCGGGGCGAGCGCCTACGCCTTATCGGCGTCGTTCCAGTGGCTGGTCTCGTCGGGGTCATCATCGTGTCCTATCTCTTCAACAGACCTGACCCGCTCACGGCCGTCCTCTTTTCCCGGCACCTCTTGGTATTCTATCTGCTGCTCATCGCGACACTGAACCTGAAGCTGGATGCCAACGGGCACCGGAAGGTACAGGGGTTCCTCGTTTTCATGATTGCGCTTCAGTTGCCGGCGGCCCTCGTGAAGTTCGCCCTCGTCGGTGTCCGGGAGGGAGGGGGCATCGGCACCATGTCCCTCCAGGCAGGCTCTCTGTCCACGATCATGCCCCTGGCCGTAGTAGCCTTCCTCCTGGCCGGCTATTGCTGGACCGGGAGGGCTCGGTATCTGATAGGAATTCCGCTCTGCCTATTGTTCGGGATACTCGGGGAAAAGAGAGCGGTCGCGTTCTTCTTCCCCGTCGTTCTGATCTTCGTGGCCGTGACCTGGATGAGCGACACGCGGGCGCGGCGGAGGCTTCTCCCCGTCACTGGAACTCCGCGAGCCACTTTCTTGGTGGCCTTCATCGCCGTCCTCTCTCTGGGCGGTCTCTTCACCGCGGCCCGCACGCTCGACAGCTTGAGCATTCCGACGGGTGTGTCGGGACTTCGTGATACCATGGGGCATCTCATCACCGTGGGTCTCGCATACGAGACCGCAGTAGTCGCCGCAGGTGCGATGTACGATGACAGGACAGAGGGTTTTGACATTGAGGTCACGACAGGGCGGATATCGAGCACAATACGTTCCTTCGGACAGCTCCGAGCAGAGGGAACGGCGCAGTTGCTTCTTGGACGGGGGCCGGGAACACTCATGGAGTCAAGGCTAACGAGCACGAGCCTCCGCGAGTCCTATATGAGGCTGGGAATCAGAGCCGGGTCTACTGGCATAGTATGGGTCGTCAATCAGGTTGGTGTTCTAGGAGTACTTGCATTCCTCAGTCTGTACGCGACGATCACCCATGCGACCTGGCGTCGCTACGTGGCTGCGCAGTCGGTGAGAGACAAGGTGTTCGGGCTAGGGCTATTGGGAGTGGCCTTCGTGGTCGTGTTGGACTTCTTCGTCTATTCCTCCGTCGCCATCGTCACCGGAACGTTGTTACCGGTCTGGTTCTTTCTCACTGCTAGCTATCTCGTCGACGGGAACAACCGCACGTTGGTGGAACCCGAGCCGACCGGTCCGATGCCCGTAGCGGCCCTGAAGCCATGAGAATTCTCCTACTGGCGCCGCGGTTCTCTCGGTCCAGCCCGGTGCAGGGCGCCTGGGTGCTGGCCCGACACGTCCATAGATGCGGCGAAGAGGTGATTTTTGCTGCCTTGGAGGGTGGCGGTCAAATGGAATTATTGGAAGGGGCTTCTGATGCCGGGCCCATCCTGCACGAGTTCGACATGAACAGTTGGCGCGCCCTGAACCGGCTGGGGCGGGTGCGGGATTTCGTGCAGGCTGCGGGGGTCGATGTGGTAGTGTCCTATGCGATCCGTCCGGACCTCGTGAACACAGCGTTGAAGGGGCGGTGCCTGCGAGTATGTTCGGTTCGGGAGGACTTCGATGCGTGGCCACGCAGATATGGATCACTAAAGGGTCGCCTCGCGGCCAGAACCATGCTCCGAATCTGGAATAGCGTGGACCTGGTGATTACTCAGACCACCGCGCAGTCCGAGCAACTGCGGGTCAACGGAGTACGGACGAAGACCGTGACTGTGCCCAACTTCGTCGATGTCGACGGAATTCACTCTGCGATCTCGGGAACGAGGAATCACTATTCGCCGCTCGACCAAGTGCAAATCGGCTACTTCGGGCGGCTCTCGCGGACCAAGCGCGTCGATCTGACCCTGGAGGCCATTGCGCGCCTTTCCCCGGCCGCTCTGTCCAAGGTGCGTTACGAGTTGGCTGGGGACGGGCCCGAGCGTGAGGTGCTCGAGAGGCAGGCCCTATCTCTGGGCATTTCGGAGCGTGTGACGTTCCACGGCCATCTGGACTCCCCGTTCGGCCTCATGAATCGGATGAGCATTGTGCTCCTCGCCTCCGAGAGTGAGGGCGTGCCTCGCTGCCTGATGGAGGCGATGGCGCTCGGGAAGACATGCATCGCTACGGACCTCCCTGGCACGAGGGCGCTCATCGAGCATGGGGTGACCGGGTACCTGGTGCCGCAAGGAGATTATGAGGCTCTTGCTCGCCAGATGGAGACCGCCATTCGTGGCGATGACCTGCTGGCTCCGGCGGCGCCGGAGCAACACATCCGTGCCAATCATGATGTCGAGGTGTGCGGCGATCGTTTCCTCTCATACCTTCGCGAACTGGTAGCGGAGAGGGCCTTCGCACCGGTTAGGTAGCGTCATCGGTTGCGTGACCGACACGCTCCGACAACGGATCGTCGGCCAGTCGGACCCACCCCCCGACCTCTTCACTCTTGTACAGCGCATGCACGAGCCTGACTGCAGGAAGCGCGTCCTGCCCCGAGATGGGGGGATCCAGCTCGCCACGCTCCAAGCGATCGATCACCTCTTGGATGAGTGGACCGTGTGAAAGACCGTAGCCCGTGGGAACCACTTGGGAGGCTCGTTCTGGCGTCGTCTCGTCTTCCGGACGGGGCTCGACGAAGTGCCAAGTCTGGATCTCGTTCAAGGCGATGCCACCGATCACTGCCATGCCGCCCTCACCGGCGATCGAGATGGACGCCTCAACGTCTTCAGGCCGTATCGCCGTAGTGGCTTCGATCGTGCCCAGTGACCCGTCCTCGAAGCGGAGAGCCGCGACCGTCGTATCCTCAGCCTGCAACTGGTTCAGTGCGTTGGTCTGCGCGGAAACGACTTCAGCCACGGGGCCGGCGATCCATTGCAGTGCATCGATGTGATGGAACGCCTGTTGGTTGATGACGCCACCGTCCATCTGCCACGTGCCGTGCCACCCGTCTTCATAGTACTCCTGAAAACGACACCACCGGAGCCGGATGGTAGCCAGGACCTGCCGCCCGAAACGGCCCTCATCGAAGGCCTCCTTGAGAGCCAGCATCGCAGGGTTGAGTCGGTTCTGCAGGATCGGAGCGTACATCCGCTCGCGCTTCGCTGCGAGCTCGACGCAGTCGAGTACCTGACTCGGCAACATGCCGGGCGGCTTCTCGACGATCACGTGCTTCCCGGCTTGGAGGGCGGAGCAGGCGTGCCGGTAGTGATGCCCCGATTCTGTAAGAATCATTACGACGTCGACGTCATTTCTTCTCAGCACATCGTCGTAGTCGTGCTCACTATCGCATGCCAAGGCTCGCGCCAGCTCATCGGCTCTCGAGGGGACGCGGTCGCAGGCGACGATCACACGGGCATCCCGTAGCTCGTCTCTGCACACCTCGACGTATCGCGCGCTGGCGACGCGGCCACATCCAATGATGGCGAGGTTCTGCATCAAGCGCCGATCACGGGATTGGACCCCGAGAAGTCGACGATGGTCGGCTCGACACACGAATTCCAAAGGGGTCCCGCACCGCCTTGATCAGAACGCCCTTGAACTCTCCAAAGGATTGGTTCGCCACAGCCCCGGACCGAGCCCTGACCTCCCGCAAGTAAACGAGTGCCAAACCTCCCAACAGGCCAGCCGCGAGGCCCGTTATGAGCTTCATCAGCCTGCCGCGTGGATTCGCAATCGCGGGGGCCAGTGGTTGATCGATTATGGTGAGAACCGGCGTGTTTCGAACCTCATCGATCCGAGCCTGCTCAAACGCTTGGGCCATCGCCATGACGAGTTCCTGGCGCATCAGGACCTGTCGCTGCAGTCGGTCGTGCTCGAAGGTGAGTTGAGGCGAGTTCATGAACTGCCGGTTCTCGTCCAAGAACAGCTTCAGCGAAGCCTCGACCATAGTGAATTCTGTCGTCAATTGCCCGAGACGCTCTTCGGAGAAGCTACGCTCAGCGGCGGCCTGCGACCGACGGGTCTCCATGTCGAACGCGGAGATGAGTTCGATGAGACGACGCAGGATCGCTGCCGACAATTCAGGCTCGTCGGTTCGAACGCTCACGGTGATGACGCCGGTCAAGGCTTGCTCGCTCGCCGAAATCTTTCTCAACAATGCCCGCCGTGTCCAAGCGGTTCTCTCGGCCGCCGTCTCACCTGACGTCTCGAATCGCTCGGCAAGATCGACCAGGGTCGTTCCATCGGGAGTGTGCACGTCGACCCCGGGCTCGATCACGCCGTCCAAGATCTCCCTCGAAACAACGAGGTCCGCGTAAAATCGTGGGCTCCGCCCCGCGTTACCCCCCGAACTCGGCATGGTGAACCCGAACTGCTGCGCCAAGCCACGGGTGCCAGAGAGCATGTCTTGCCCGATCTGGGCCGTGAGAAAAGAAGCCGTGGCAGTAAAGTCGCGCCCCGTCATCACGGCAGATATTACGGCAAACAGCATGGATACGAACGTGGCGGCTACAATAAGGCGCCGTCCCTCGATGACCGCAGTGGCTACACCGAGAAGCGATATCTGATCAGGGTGCAAGACGCGACCGGCGTCTGATGGTGGTTCCTGGTTCATGATGGTGTCGCACCTGACGTTTCAGTCGGGACAAATCGTTAGACGGATTCTACCACCAAACCGCGAATTTGAGAATCGGTACAGGGGCCTCGAGTATGGGGCGCAGACGCCTTCCCCTACGAGGCCGGAGCCTTCGTGAGCATCTCGGCCCTCCTCCCCCACGTGTACTGTTCCAGCGCCAGAGATCGTGCGCGCTCTGCCATGGAACTCGGGTACGACATGTCCAGGGCCTCGCCCACCTTCCGCTCCAGGTCCGCGTAGTCACCCGGCGTCGCCAACAGGGCGGTCCGTCCGTCCGTGAGAACCTCCCTAATGGTGGGGAAGCCGTATCCTACAATGATCCGCTCTGCCGCCATATACTCGAAGACCTTGAGAGGAGAGCAGACTCGGATCGTGGGCACGGACGCGCTCCATAGCATTAGTAGCACGTCCGCCGCCAAGAGGTACTGCCGCACGTCCTGATGCGGGACGCGGCCCGTGAACACCACGTTGTCCAGCGCCAAACGAGCCCTGGCGCGCTCGAGCTCGATCCTACGCTCTTCCGGCCCTCCGACCACGACGAACCCAGCTTGTGGGTCTGCGCGCGCCAACTCGAGTAGCGACTCGACCTCTCTGTCGGGGTAGAGACTACCGGCGTACACGACGAGCTGGCCATCTCCGGCTAGACCCAGCCGGGCACGAGCCACGAGGCGATCTTCCGTCTCCCGGACGTCCTCTGCGGAAACACCATCGTGCAGGACCTGAACCTTCTCCTCCGGGATACCCGCATCGATCCAAATGCGGGCAAGCGCACCGCTGATGGTCACGACCTTCACCAGGTCGGGGGATCCTTGCCAGCGCGAGAACCTCCGCCGGTACCATCGGTCCAACCATGCAACGTGATGCATCTGCTCGCGGTGAAGCTCAAGCACCGTAGGAATGCCTCGGCGCAACGGTAGGTCGACCAGCAGGGCACTCCGGGTAATACAGAGATCGAAATGCCCACCGTTGCGGAGCACTCGCGCGGCGCCCCAACGACATCCGAGGTTCGACATGTGGCCCGCGACCGTGAGCCGCTGGAATGGAGTGTACTCGAAGCCGGGGTCCCTGCCGAGTTCCCGTCGAACGAGCTCCCGGGCGTCCGACGACGAGGTGAGTCCGTCG
>JAYZBT010000349.1:0-4079 GCA_036338615.1 Gemmatimonadota bacterium | reverse complement strand
GGCCCCCACCAAATGTCTCGCCGTGATATGCCGAGTGCCCTCTGCCCGCTCGGCGATCTCGAGACGAAAGCCCCCCGCGTCAGACCGGACGTCGCGCAGATCGGACCCGAGACGGATCTGGACCCCGGCCGCGTCTGCGCGCCGTTGGAGGTACGCCAACAACTCGGTTCGATCGACGATCAAGTCGGGTGGAGTCAGAGGAACGCTGGCCACGGCGTCACCAGCCAGCATCTTGATGACCCCCGTCTTGTGGACCACCGCGTCGGAGGGAAGTTCACCCAAGAATTCTCTCAGGCGGTCTGTCACGATCCATGTACGGACAGGAGAGCCAATGGCGGATTTTCGCTCTAACAGGCAAACGCTCATGCCCTGGCGCGCGAGGTGTTCGGCGGCGAATAGTCCGGCGCAGGAGCCTCCCACCACGGCTACGTCGAAGTCTGGACGAGTCGTTTGATTCATCTATGCGACGCTGTTCTCGTTGTTGGATGCGAGATAGGCTCTCACACGGTGTCCGTAAAAAAGTCCGTCACCGCGTGCACGATGTGCTCAGCCTGCGCATCGGTCAACTCCGGATAGATCGGTAGCGCCAGAGTGTGCTTGGCTGCGCGCTCGCTCTGCGGATAGTCCCCGGATCGGTGGCCGAGATCGGCAAAGCACTCCTGCAGGTGCATCGGGGTGGGGTAGTAGATCTCCGAGCCGATCTCGCGCGACCTGAGGTGTTCCCGCAACTCATCACGCCGTTGGACCCGGACAACGTATTGATTGAAGATGTGGCGGCTCTCCGTGACCCGCGGAACGGAAACGGTGCCGCTGCGCACCAGCCCCGACTGGTCGAAGAGGCGGTCGTAGCGAGCCGCATTCGACTGGCGTTCGGCTGTCCAGCTGTCCAGGTGGGGTAGCTTTGCAGTGACAACCGCGGCCTGGAGGGTGTCGAGCCGGAAATTCCCACCCACCAGCCCATGGTAGTATTTCGGCTTGGACCCGTGATTGCGAAGCCTCCTCAAGCGCTCGGCGCGCTCTGGATCATTCGTGACGACCATGCCCCCGTCGCCGAAGCAGCCGAGGTTCTTGGACGGAAAGAAGGAGAAACAACCGTAGTCGCCCAACGACCCGGCGCGGCGCCCCCCGTACTCCGAGCCGATGGCCTGAGCGGCATCCTCGATCACCACCAGATCGTGCCTCCGGGCGATGTCCAGGATCGGATCCATGTCGGCCATCTGACCGTATAGATGTACCGGCACGATGGCCCTGGTCTTATCCGTGACCCGCGACTCCATCAGCTCGGGATCGAGGTTGTATGTGTCCGGGTCGATGTCGACGAAAACAGGTCGGGCGCCGAGCCGGGCGATGCACCCCGCCGTGGCGAAGAAGGTATAGGGAGTCGTTATCACCTCGTCACCGCCGCCGATGCCCTCGGCCATCAGCGACACGAGCAGCGCGTCGGTCCCAGACGAAACACCGACACCGTACGCACACGTGGAGTACTCAGCCACCGCGGCTTCACACTCCATCACTTGGGGGCCATTGATGAAATACTGCGACTCGACGACGTCCTGGATCACGGGCTCGAGCTCGTGTCGGATCCTCTCGTACTGAGCACGCAGGTCCAGAAGCGGAACTTTCATGAAGTGGTCCTCACCGTCGTGCTCTTGAGATCACGGTATGTCCTGGACCCGACCGCCATCTCTGCCGGGAGCGGGGCCTCTTCGTCCAGATCGACGCATTCCAACTCGCCGTTTCTGACCTCGCGGTATCGGAGGCTACTCTCAGGACAAGACATGAGACCTTCTGCGTCGGGGGTGTCCAGTCTCTGTCCGTGCCGACTCATCCAGCCCACTCTTCGAGCAGGATTCCCCATCACGAGGGCATAGTCGGGCACGTCCTTGGTCACAACGGCACCCGCTGCCACGAGCGCGTACCGGCCAATGGTGATCCCGCAGACGATCGTGGCGTTCGCCCCGATGGTACAGCCTCTCCGAAAGAGGGTCTCTTCATACAGCTCTCGGCGATTCACCTGTGAACGCGGGTTGGACACATTGGTCATCACACACGACGGCCCCAGGAACACATCATCCTCGATCACGGCTCCCGAGTAGATCGAGACGTTGTTCTGCACCTTCACGTTGTCCCCGATGATGGTGCCGCCGTCGACGTTCACGTTCTGGCCGAAGGAGCATCTCTTCCCGATGCGGGCGCCGCTCATGATGTGGGAGTAGTGCCACACCTTGGTCTCGTCACCAATCTCAGCTCCGGCGTCGGCGACGGCTGTCTCATGGACGAAGTACCCCGCGGCGCTATCGGCGTCCGGGGTCACCCGTACCGGCGCCCCTCCCTCCTCCAATGACCTTTGACAGGCGCCGAGGATGCGAAGAACGCCCAGGCCTTCGCGACCGTCACTGATGGGCGCTACGCGTGACTCGATCGCCTCGAGGAACGCCTCGCATTCCAGGCGTAGCGGCTCGCCGCTCTCCAAGGCCACCGCCACCCCCGAGGCCTTGATGGCGGTAGGCGCCCTGCCCTTCCACTCGACGCGATGAGAGTACAGAACGAGCTGGTCTTCAGCCTGGTCATCGAAGACCGCCATCTTCTCCGACCCCACGACGACCAAGCGTTGCTCCTTGAAGGGATGCAGCCAACTCACGAAGATGTGCGCCCGCACCCCGCGTGGGAACTGAATCTGGGTGGTGGTCACGTCGTAGACGTCGTGACTCAGGTACGCTCCCCCCTGGCACGAGACCGTTGTGGGTTGCTCCTGAAGCAGCGACTGGATCACCGAGATATCGTGAGGAGCGAAGCTCCACAGGATGTTCTCCTCGGTCCGAATCTTCCCGATGTTCAGACGATTCGAATAGAGGTATTGGATCTTGCCCAATTCGCCGTCACGCACCAATTCCTTGAGTCGCCTCACCGCCGGATGATACTGGAGAATGTGCCCGACCATCAGAATCCGACCTGACGCCTCCGCGACCGCGACGAGTTCCTCGCCCTCCTCGACGCTGATCCCCAGCGGCTTCTCGACCAAGACGTCCTTTCCAGCCTCCAGAGCCCGCTTCGCCATCCTGTGATGCTCGACGGCAGGAGTCGCCAGGACGACCGCCCGGATCTGGTCATCGCCCAAGACACTCTCGTACTCGGTGCAAAAATGGACACCCGGGTACTGCTCGCGCGTGCCGTCTTCCAGGCCGGAGTCGGCATCGCAGATCGTGCGCAACGCACCCAACTCATGGACCACGCGCACGAGGTTGCGCCCCCAGTAGCCCATGCCGACCACGGCGATGGTCGCACTCATCCAGCTTGCCTCATGGCCATATGTGCTCACGCGGCGGAAGTACTCGAAGGAAAGGCCTCTGACGGAACTCTTCTCGCCTCGCCCCCTCGGAGAAACGATGAGAACCCGCGTACCGGGAGAATAGCGCGTTTGGCGGCCGCAGGTGAATCTAACCCGAGCGTGCTCGAAGTCGCCTGGGGGCGCGTTTTCGCCCGAATACGGAAATGGAAGCAGCGGTTCGCGGCAAGAGGGCTCGGCATCGTGAGGGTCCCTGGCCCTCAACCCATCGGTCGGCAGACGCTCCGGCGCACTCGAGCGCTCCGGCGATCCACGCCCCGGCGTGGATAGCCGTTCCAACCGCCCTATCGAGGCGGGAAGTGGGGAGGGTCGTGTTTTGAGATGGGACGCGGAGGGAGAGGCCGGAGGTGGGGTCGCTCACCGTGGCCGAGCGAGGCGTCTTTGGCGCTGGGAGGGTGAAATGGGACGTGGGGATGTTCGGCTGGGCGAGTCGAGGTGGCCGAATGGCTCAGCCTGTCTGGGAGGACAGTGGGGGAGCAGATGTCTCAGTCGTCCTCGTCGGGCAGCGACTGGTCGAACACGAAGTCAGGGACTGGTTCGGCCTCGGTGGGCGGGATGGCCTTGGGCTAAGTCTTCTCAAAACGACTTGATCCGTCAGCCATTCAAAAATTTACGGTGACAGACCCTCTCAGTCCTTCTGGGCCTTTAAGAAATACTTCGGTTTATCGCCTTCTTATTTTGAACTTGCCAGGTCACGCTGCTAGAACCGGTACGTGTAGTTGGCCTTTATCGC
>JAYZBT010000348.1:0-8254 GCA_036338615.1 Gemmatimonadota bacterium | reverse complement strand
GGCCAGTGGTGAGGCTGGGCCCGATGCTGCGAAACGCCATTTCTGTAAAGGTGTCGGCGCTCTGGCCGCGCAACGCCGGGGCCACTACGAGGAACGCGACAGCGACCAGTCCCGGGGTCCATCTTATAGGTCTCACCTCGGTGAACTCGATATCAGGAGATCGGTCGCGGATGTCGCAGCCACTGTCCGGGGACCGCACCCTCGACGATTGCGCCGCGGTCGAGCACCAGTGTCCCGTTGACGATTACATAGGAGATGCCTTCCGACATCCGTGCCGGATCGGCGTAGGTGGCGCGCTCTCGGACTGTTGTCGGGTCGAAAACCGTCACGTCGGCGTCCATTCCGATCTGCAGCCGGCCTTTTCTCGCCATTCGAGGGATCGCCGTCTCCACCCGCCGCGCGGGCAGTAGCGTGATCTTCTCGATCCCCTCCATCCAACTCACCACCTCGAGGTCGCGCACAAATCGCCCGAGGAAGCGTGCGAAGGTGCCCACGCTGCGGGGGTGCCCCCGCCCGTTCACGAGCCCGCCACCGTCGGAGCTGACGATCCCGAGCGGACTGAGCAGGCCCATGATCATCTCCTCTTCGGGGATGAACTCGGTCTGGACCGCGAGTCCCCCGGGCCGCGACCTGAGTTCGAAGAAGCGCTCTTCGGTCAGGCGCTCCTGAGTCTGAGCCACGTAGACGTCCGAGTATTCCGCACCCCCGAATCGCTCCTGCCATCCCTCGTCGAAGAGCGCCGACTGCAGCGTGGTCTGGTTGCGCGTCCACACGTGGAAGTCGAAGCCGACGTTGACGCCGCGCGCGTAGGCCCCTTCGACGAGCGCGATCGAGAGCGGTGCCGACCCCACCGTCGATGAAATGAGGTGGGCCAACTGCGCCTGCGCTCCCGTCGCGGCGGCGATCGCCACGACCTCCATGGCGGCGAGGCTCATCGTCAGCGGAAAGACGTTGCCCTTATAGCGTGCGTGCAGGTGACAGGGCACGCCCTCCGCGGCCGCGACCTCGAACAGCGCGAAAATCTCCTCGTAGGACGCGCCCGGCGTGTAGTTGACGCCGAACCCGATTCCGACCGCACCATCCCTGATCGCTTGAACCGCGAGCGGACGCATCGCCTCGATCTGTTCGGGCGTTGCGGGCGCGTAGCGGTCCGTGGCTCCCACCGCCTCGCGGAGCCCGGAGTGACTGACCGTCGCCGCGTAGTTGACCAGCGGACCCACGGCGCCATGCTCTTCCGCGTATCGTTCGACGTCGAGCGGCCCTCCGTGCATGCCCAGGACCGTCGTCACGCCATCGCCGATCTTGAACGTGTGCGCTTCCCGGTTGCGGCCGATGCCGGCGAGGACGTCGATGAAGCCGGGCGCCACGATCTGGCCGCTCGCGTCGATCGTCTGCCGACCTCGGATATCCTCCGACGTGATCGTCTCGATCCGGTCTCCTCGGATGCCGACGTTGGCGATCTCGTCGCGGCCCGTCTCCGGATCCATGACCCTGCCGCCGAGGATGACGACATCATATAGCTCCTGAGCCAGACCCGGCCCCGGCGCGAGCAGAAAGACGCATAGCGCTGTGACCAGGATACGGACGAGCATCAGATGGGTCTCCTGGGTTCGACGGGCTGCTGGGGTAGTGCGCAGTCTCAGGGGGGCCGCCGACCACGCGCATTGGTATTGGCAATAGTGTGATCGAGCGGATGCCTTGACAAGAGTCACCGATCGGTGACATTCTGTCACTATCTAGTGACTTGGTAGGCGGGAGAATGGCCAATGCCACGACCACAGCCCTGGCAGACCTTTTCGGATCGCGGGCTGGTGGTACACAAGCCGCGGGAGGCCGCCGTCGCCCTGGGCTTCCAGCCCGAGTTCTAGGACAATGAAGAACGTACCCCCGCTGGTCCAACGAAACCGGGCAGTCACCGAGCAGAAGCTCATCAGCGCAGTCGGATCGATCTTGATGCGTGACGGACATGCGGGACTCGGAGTCAACGCGGTGGCTCGCGAGGCCTGCGTCGACAAGGTCCTCATCTATCGATACTTCGGTGGACTGACCCAACTGGTCGAGCGCTTCGGGAGGACCGCCGACTTCTGGCCAAGCGAAGACGAGCTCGTGGGTGGAGACCTGGCCCGTCTGCAAGCTCTACCGCCAAAGGCTCGCTACGCAGAGTTCGTGCGGAGCTACGTGCGAGCGATTCGGTCGCGGCCGCTCCTTCGCGAGGTCCTGGTCTGGGATGCAGTGGAGAAGAGTGAACTCACTGCGGTATTGGACGACATCCGGGAGTCGACGGCGGTCAATGTCATCTCCGCTCTGGCGGACGGCGTGACCGACAGCCCTGACGACTTCTTCGCGGTACTAGCGGTCCTGGGTGCGGCCACCCACTACTTCACGATTATTGCGCGCAATACGCCGGTTTTCGCGGGCGTCGACCTTCAGTCCGAAGAGGGCTGGAATCGCCTCGAGACGGCGATGATGCGCATCGTCGAACTGTTTCTCTCGGATGAGTAAGGAAGGCGTACGCATGAAGAAGCCGAACTGGGGCCTGACGATTTGGGCTGGGCTGCTCCTCACCCCGCTGGCCGCAGGCGCACAAGAGCCGGTCTATTGGGACATTGTGGATCGCATTCGGACCGAGGGGTTCGAAAACTCTCACGTGATGGAACACGCAGGATACCTGACCGATGTGATCGGTCCACGCTTCACGGGATCGCCGAACATGCGCGAGGCTCAGGACTGGGCGGCGGGCCGCATGAGCGGGTTCGGGCTGTCGCGGATCGAGCGGGAGCCGTGGGGTGACCAGACGGTCGGATGGGAAGTGCAGAGGGTCTCTGTTCACATGACCGCGCCCGACTACCAGATGGTGATCGCTTACCCGCTCGCACTCACCCCCGCAACACAGGGCCCGGTCATCGCCGACGCCGTGATCGCCACCATCCGAACCCCGGACGACTTGGCTCGCTATCGGGGCCTTCTCGATGGCGCAATCGTATTGGCTACACCTCCGATGCCGACGAGTCCCCGCTTCGTGCAGGACGCGTTCCGGCATAGAGAGGAGTCGCTCCGTGTCTTCGAGACCGAAGGCAATGACCTCCTCATCAATCGCCATGCTCGGGGCCAACCCGAGCAATCGAACTTCCGGCGTCAGGGAATCTCCGCAGCCGAGGTGGAGGAGTTCTACAAGTCTGAAGGAGTCTCCGTCGTTCTGACCGCCAGCATCGGCAGCGACGGGACCGTCTACGCGACCGGTCACTCGACGACCAGCAACACGAGGACGCGTGAGAGTGTCGAGAATGCGCTTCCCACCCTGGCGGTGGCCGCCGAGCACTATAACCGTATCTATCGGATCCTCGAGCGGGGTATCCCGGTGGCCATGGACGTCGAAGTGCGCGTCGAACTGGATGAGTCCGACCAGAGGGGCTACAACGTCATCGCAGAGATTCCCGGGACCGATCTCGCGGATGAAGTGGTGATGATCGGGGCCCACATGGATTCCTGGCACAGTGGCACCGGGGCAACGGACAACGCGAGTGGCGTCTCGGTCATGCTCGAGGCGATGCGCATCCTCCAGGCGATCGATGCGAACCCCCGGCGCACGATTCGGATCGCCCTGTGGAGCCACGAGGAGGGCGGGCTGAGAGGGTCGCGTGGCTACGTCCGGAATCACTTCGGCAGCGCGCCAGAGGGAACGGCGACCGCGGCCCACGCCGCCTTCTCAGTCTACCTCAACATGGACAACGGAACCGGGCAGTTCCGCGGCGTGCACTTGCAGGGAAACCGCCGGGCGTCACCGATCTTCGAGGCATGGATGAAGCCTTTCGCGGATCTCGGAGTGGAGACGCTTTCCCAGTTCAGCAACCGGGGAACGGACCATCTGTCGTTCAATGAGGCCGGGCTTCCGGGCTTCCAGCTTCTGCAGGACAGGATCGACTATCGGGCGCGCACGCACCACTTCAACATGGACACGTTCGACAAGCTTCTGCCGAGGGACCTGATGATCAACTCCGTGGTAATCGCCAGCTTCGCGTACCACGCGGCGATGAGGGACGGATCGTTCCCACGGCCACCGGAACCCGGGAACTGAGGGATGGAGGCCGCTAGGCTAGAACAGCACCAAGGGTAACGCCAGTAAAAAGAGCGCCGAGGGGATGATCACGCTTACGAAGCCCATGGACCGAACGGCTGGCGCTCGACGTCGGTGGCTCGGAGCAGGACACCGACGCCGCTGTTCATGCGGAGAAGGAAGCGTGCGGCATAGACGGCGCCCACGTAGATCCAGAGCCAGGCGGAGGTGGAGAAGGCGGACAGGAACGCGACCTTGATCGGGAAGCCCATGGCCGCGTTCGGCCCGGCCCGCTGCTGTGGCGAGAGCACCTTCATGAGGTATTGAAGGAGGTCGACGGCCTCCAGAGTGCTCGCACCCGGGTCAGCTCCGGCCGTAAGGCTCCCCATGTACATGGAACGCCGGCCAGAGCAGGATCGTTGACAGAGTTATCACCCGTTCCGCCTAACCGATCGGCACCCCCATCGCCGCCAGACCGCCCATCAGCTGAATGAGCACGATTTGCTGTCCCTCGTGCACCCAGCTCGACATGCCATAGCGGGTCGCGCCGGGAAGCGGCACGGTCCCAATACGCTCGCCAGTGCGCTTGTCGATCGCGAAAAGACTCTGCGTGCCGTCGGCCGTCTGGCCGGAGGCGATGAGCAGGTCCGGTGTCACGACCATGGCGGCGTGACCCCCGCGTCCGCGGTTCACCTCCACTCCCTCGACGCCCTGAAGCAGCGGGTGGTCGCGGATCATATCCTGCTGCCGCTGTGGCGAGTCGCCGTGGGGGATCGTCCAGAGATGATCTCCCGTGTTCATGTCGATCGCGACGACTCGACCGTCCGGCCCCTTCCAGAGCGGGAGACCGTCGAGGTTCGCCCGGCCACCTCCACCCACCGAAGTGCCTTGAGCGGCCCAATCGGAATGCGTCGTGCCCGACTGGTTCGGGCCTTCCAGGGGTGCCTCGACTCCGGGCACGACCGACAGTCTGAAGCAGTTGCTATGGGAGGTGAGGAACATGATGCCCTGGACTGGGTCCGCCACCGGAGGGCCGGTGATGTTGGTGCCGCCCGCGCCACCCGGACAGTTCCAGGCGGGTCCGGCCGGGTCGCCGACGTGTCTGGGCGGATCGAACAGCGCGTTGAAAAAGTTGCCGTTCTGCGCGACTTCGAGCGCCCTCTGGTAAATCTCGGGTGTGTAGTCGATCAGGTGTTCAGGCGTGCGGCCCTGGAGGTCGTACGCGGCGGGTTTCGTCGGGAACGGCTGCGTAGGTGACAGCTGCTCACCGGGCACGTTCGAGGCCGGCACCGGCCGCTCTTCGATCGGCCAGATCGGCTCCCCCGTCTCACGATTGAGCGCGTATACGAACGCCTGTTTCGTCGCCTGGAAGAGGCCCTTGATCTCCCGACCGTCCACGGTCACGTCCATGAGGATGGGCGCGGTGGGGGTGTCGTAGTTCCAGATGTCGTGGTGCACCATCTGGTAGTGCCAAGCCCGCTCACCGGTTTCGACGTCCAGCGCGATGATGCTTGTGCTGAACAGGTTGTCCCCGGGACGAAAGCCACCGTAGTAGTCGACAGTCGCGCCGTTCGTCACGATATAGACGAGGCCAAGCTCCGGGTCCGCAGACATCGGAGCCCACGAGGAGATGTCACCCGTCCACTCCCACGCGTCGTTCTCCCAGGTCTCATGGCCGAACTCGCCTGGGCGCGGGATCACGTTGAACCGCCACTTCAGGTCACCGGTCCGCGCGTCGTAGGCCAGGATGTCGCCTGGCACGTTCTCGATCCGCGTCTGGTTGTAGCCCTGCTCGGCAGAGTTGCCGACGACCACGACGTCGTTCACCACGATCGGGGGCGAGGAGGCCGTGATGTAGCCGATCTCCAGCGGGATCCCCATATACGGATCGTATTCCCGACCCAGGTCCTCCCAAGGGCCCCAGCCCTCCATCAGGTCCGCCACCAGGTCCACGCTGCCGGACGACGGGAATCCCGGGATCGGTACGCCCTCACCCCAGTTCTCGAGGGGTTGGCCGGTGTCCGCGTCCAACGCGTGCAGGAAGAACGCGGGCGTCGTGATGTAGACGACGCCTCTGCCGTCGATCTCTCCGTATGCAATCCCCTTCCCATAGCCCTGACGCATCGAGTACTCCCAGCGATGCGTGTTCGGCTCCGTGAAGCTCCATAGGAGCTCGCCCGACGCCGGATCGAGCGCGACAACGTGCCGGCGGTAGCCGGTCACCGTGATCAGCTTTCCGTCGATGAGACTCGGCGTCGCCCGGTTCGTACTCGAGCCGAAGCTGCTCGCGTCCCACTCCCACAGCACTTCGAGGTCTTCGAAGTTGTCCGTCGTGATCTGGTTAGCAGGCGTGTAGCGCGTATGCCACGCGTCCCCACCGAGGAAGGACCAGAGACCGTCCTCGGTCCCAGGGCCCTGCGCGGTCAGCGCCATCGGCGCCGAGATCAGCACGGCTGTTGCGAGAGAAACCCCGAGGATCAAGAACTGGCGGACGCGTGAGCACTTGTGGTTCGTCATGATCGACTTCTCTCCGGGTGGCAACCGCTCGACTGCGGGTCGGCGCTCCCATCGTGACCGCTCTGTCCGGAACGCACAAGGTGTGGCTACGTGGCTCCCGGCTGAGCCTTGGAGCCCGCTGCCAAAAGTCCCAGAAGTGTGTCGAGTACGTTGCCCCACGCCTCGATGACATAGGGACCATCGGGTTGGGAGGACACGGGTCCCGAACTGCTTGTTCATGCCCTGGATTCGGCTCGCCACGTTGATGCTGTCACCGAGGACGGAGAAGTCGCGCTGGATGGGATGACCGACGCGTCCGACGATCAACGGGCCGAAGTGCACGCCAATCCCCACGGACAGCTTGGTTCCAAACTCGGATTCGAGAGAGGTGTTCAGCGACTCCAGAGCGTCGATCATGCCGAGCGCAGACCGAATCGCTGCGCGGCATGCCGTCTCCGGCGATCCGCCGTCCAGACCGAAGCGCCCGGAGATCTCGTCTCCGACGTACTGATAGATGGCCCCACCGTTGATGAGGATGGCTTCCCCGAGCGAGTCGAACATGCGATTGAGGATGTGGACAACGTCGAAGGCCGTATGGCTCTCCACGACGGAACAGACGAGATAGGCGAGAACCGCAGCAGACCCGAGATCTGCCGCGATGCGGCCCGGCAAGACAAAAAATGCCTGCCCCGACCACCATGTTCACAACGCTCAGCCTGAGTGCGCCGAGTCCGCGCGCGCGCACCAGGCCCTCGGCCGTCACGCTTCTCGGGGAAGCCTCAGCCACGGTTGTTGCGAGACGCTTCCCGATCTGAACTTCCTCCCTGCCGCCTTGATTCTGACCCGCGTAGTCAGTTGTCCGACTTCCGAACGGATTACGGTGGACCTTGGATACAAGTCCTGTGCGGCGGACGAACCGATGGGTAGGCGAGTCGAGTTCCCCGATCTGCCGGACGCGGTGCAGGTTCTGCAGGACGAAGAGCATTTGGTATTGCAGACGAACCGGGCGTCTCAATTCGCTCCGGGTGACGAGTTGCTTGCGATTCCCCGTCACATTTGTCCGACCTCCGCACTGCACAAGCAGGCACATGTCGTTTCGGGCGGAAAAGTCGTCGACCGCTGGGAGGTTGCTGCGCGGGACCGTTGGTTGACGATCTGACGCGCTAGGGCACCGAGTCCTGTACCGGGACGACGAACGGAGCCTGGGTCTGCCCGACAGGGAAGAGCAGTTCTCGCACCGCCACGTCGACCTCGCCGTCGTCGCCCAGGGTGCTGGCCCAGCGGACCTCGTTGTATTGCTCGCTTGTCGCCTCAGACGCTGACGAATCGGCCAAAGCGTCGCATCCCGTGGCCACACTCATGCCGAATACCAGGGCGATCGCCAGGCCGACACACCTCCTACGACGTACTGTCATGAACCTTCTCCCAAGTCCGCTCCAGGCGCCACAGCTCCCCCGCCGATGAAGCCGGCCGCCCCCCGAGTGCGGCTCACCAGAGCAGCGTCGTGTTGATTCCTGAGCCCTCCAAATAGGCCACGAGCGCGAGACCGAAACCGAACGCCGCTCCAACTACCGGCCACGCGTTCGCTACGCCGAAGGCGCCGCGCGACCTCCTCAGGAAGGGCTTCACACCTTGTTGAACGCGAACCTGGCGTAGGCGCCCTCGTTGCTATCGAACCAATTAAAGGACGATTCACGGAAGGCT
>JAYZBT010000347.1:0-11976 GCA_036338615.1 Gemmatimonadota bacterium | reverse complement strand
CGTCCACCAGTACTCGACCCGAGCCCGGATCGCGAAGGCGAATGGCCACGCACAGAATCACGTGATGAACGTCGGTGGGCGCTGGGGATACACCGAGCAGCGCCCGGACCTCGGCGGTCTCTTCCGCAGCATGGATGCCTGGCTCCTTAGCCTCGTCGGGGGTGACGCGACAGGTCCGCGGGAAGATCGCGTCGTTCAGACGAAGCCGGTCGATCTCGCGGACAACTGTTGGGATAACAGTCGAGAGAGGGAGAGGCGCCAGTTGGCGCTGGCCTTCGACGGTACCGGCGCCTGCGGCGAGCTGTATCCGATGTACTCGACGCCGCGCCAAGTCGCGGGCGCGCCGCTCGCCAACGACATCGTGAGCTGCCACCGCGCGCCGCCTGAGCGGTCCGACTATGAAGGGGTCACCTTCACAGACGGCGAGTGGGCGGAGCTGACGGCCATTTTCCCGGACGGCGTGTGCGACTGGGGCCGGGGCGACGCGCACAGCGAAGGTTTCCAGGGCACGTGGCTCTCGTTTGGGCCGTCGCCGGTCAATCGGGCACGCTAGCCGGGGTAGCGGGGAGAGCGTCTCCGGCAACGCTTCGTCGTGATCGCCGACGCTGGCCTGGAGTGAGTACCATGATGGATCGACGCAACACGGCGCTGTATCTGGCGGTCCTGTCGACGGTGGCACTCGCCGCCTGCGGGGATAGCACAGGTCCGCTCGATCGCCCAGAGAGCGACACCGTCTCTATCACTCTGGCCGCACTCTCGATTCCAGGCGGCTCCCGCGCCCGGTGACTTGAGGCTCCCCATGGAATGGAGAAGGGCGCTTCTTGAGTGAGATTCGCGCCATAACGTTCGATCTCGACGGCACGATGCTCGACCGTCGCGCCACATTCGAGGTCTTCGCACGCAGTCAGATCATCCGGTTCGCCCGCTTCTTCACCGACGTCGACCACGACCTTTTTTTCGACCGCGTCGTCGAACTCGATCGGGACGGGTCGACGTCGACGGAACGAGTATTCGCCGGCCCTGCCGAAGAATTCGGCCTGCCGGAGGAGGCCGTCACGGCGTTGCCGGCGGACTTCCGGGATCGCTTCCCGCTGGAATGTGTGGCCTTCCCAGGACTCGACGATGCGCTCAGCCGTCTGAATCGGGCGGGGTATCGTCTCGCGGTGATCACGAACGGTGGCGTACGGATCCAGCAACGTAAGATCGACGTGATGGGCATCGAGCCGGCCTTCGACTACATCGCGATCTCGGAAAGCGAAGGTGTTCGCAAGCCAGATCCGGAGATCTTCCGGCGAACGCTCGAGCGACTCGACGTCTCGCCGGAGGAGGCGGTCCACGTGGGCGACCACCCCGGGGCGGATGTGGCGGGGGCGAAGGCGGCGGGGCTCCGAGCCATCTGGCATCGAGGGCCACGATTCGACGCGGCCCCCGGTGCGGACGCGGAAATCACGAGCATCACACAGGCGCCGGAAGTGGTAACCCGCCTCGGAGCCGGTACATGAAGCGATGCGTCCGCGTGCTCGCTCTGCTCTGGGTAGGGGCGCTGGCGGCCTGCGATGCGGATTCCGGACCAACCGTTACGGTCACCGACAGCGCGGCGTTCTCGGACAACTCGCTCGACCGCATCACCACGCAGATCGAGTCGGGGAGCGAATGCACGCCGCCAGGCGCCCGGACCGAGGTGGACGTATCCGAGCATGTGCTCGAGACCTACGTGGGTGCTTACGAACTCGCGCCCGGCATGACCATTGTGGTCACTCTGGAGGACGGTGCTTTGTTCGCCCAGCCCAGGGGGAAGCAGAAGGCTGGCCTATTTGCGGAAAAGGTGAGATAGGCCTGCATGGAGGTGGTGAGCAACGGCGACGAGCTCCTCGACGTGCTCGACGGGGACGGCAACTTCACTGGCCGAAAGCCCCGCAGCCTCGTTCACCGTGATCACGACCGGCACGGATTGGTCTTCGTTTGGTCCGCGTGGGTGAGGGGTGGGCGCGGCGTCATGGTCCTACAGCGACGTGGGCGAAGCGGCGATCCCTATGCGGCCCATATCGACGCGTTGGCCGGCGGACACATCGGCGCAGGCGAAACCCCGGTGGAGGCCGCGCTGCGCGAGTTGGAGGAGGAGGCCGGTGTGGCGGCGAGCGCGCATGACTTCGTGCGGTTGGGATCGAGCCGCATGGACCGTCCAACTGGAGACTGTCGCAAGGTCGTCCAGCACCTGTTGCTCTACCCGTTGCCGTTGGAGCTCGCGAGGCTGCGGTTCAACGATGAGGTGGACGGCTTCGTCGAGGTGGACCTGGATGAGTTCTCGAGCCTCGTGTTGGGTGAGCGCGCGAGCATTCGAGCCCTCGAACGTGTCGCCGGCAGAGACGGCATCGCTCCGACGCAGCTGCCACGCAGTGCTGTGGGCGGCTACCCCGACGCTATTTTGGACACCTTTCGCCGTAGTCTCGCCTCGATCCAAGGATGGCTGCGCGAGGGGCGAGTCGATCCTGCGCACTTCGCCAGCGGTTGACCCGCCGTTCCCAGAGTGACGACTGTGGGTCCCCGGCCCGTATCTCTGGGCTGTAGAGTCACAGCACACACTGAAACGAGCGATCTCGCCAGGGCGCATCCCCCTGAATGCACGAATCCGCCGAGCCTTGGTTCTCTCGGCTCTCGCACTCATGTTGCCCGCCTGATAGAAGCAGGGGGATAAGCACCAAACGGCGACGACGCGATACGAAGTGGTCAATTCTTTCGCGGTGGTGGCCCTCCTCCTTTTTATTTTCTACATACTAGACGATGTGTTTGCGGAGCGAATACTAGGGATGCATTGAGCCGACCCGTGCAACAGGAGTTCAGAATGAAGCGAACGAAGCCGGTAACCCTGCTGATTCTCTTATGCGGGGCGCTCGCCGCTCCGCTGGGCGCTCAGACCACGGAGGCCCAGAGGGCTGCCGCGGTACTCGGCTCCGTTGCGTACCGTGTGGTGCCGAACGTGGTGTATCAGGTCGCGGACGGATACGAAGCGAAGCTCGACCTGTATCTCCCGCGTGGCCAGCAAGCGCCGCGCCCGACGCTGATTCAATTCCATGGCGGAGGCTGGACCGGCGGAAGCAAGGAGAGCACCGCGTTGAGATTCCTGCCCTATCTGGAGATGGGGTGGGCCGTCGTCAACGTCGAGTATCGGCTGGCCCGCGTGGCGCTCGCGCCCGCCGCGGTCGAGGACTGCTTGTGTGCGCTGCGCTGGATAATCCGCAATGCGGAGCAGTACAACATCGATGTGAGCCAGCTGGTCGTGACAGGCTACTCGGCCGGCGGGCACCTCGCCCTGACAACCGGCATCGTTCCCGCGTCCGCGGGTCTCGATCGCCAGTGCCCAGGGAACGAGCGGCTCGACGTCGCGGCTGTCGTGAACTGGTTTGGCATCACCGACGTGGGCGACTTGCTCGACGGCGAGAACATGAAGCGCTACGCCGTCCAGTGGATGGGAAGCATGCCGAACCGCTACGAGATCGCCGAGCGGGTGTCGCCGCTCTCCTATGTGCGGCGGGATCTGCCACCGGTCCTGACGATCCACGGCGATGCCGATCCCACGGTGCCCTACGACCATGCCGTCCGACTGCGCGACGCGCTCACCGAGGCGGGGGTGCCGAACCAGTTGCACACCGTACCCGGGGGCGGCCATGGGAACTTCTCCGCCGCCCAGTATGTGGAGGCGTATGAGGTGATCCGCGCGTTCCTGAAGCAGCACGGGGTGGGCTCATGAGTAGCCCGGCCATGTATGTCCCAAGCGACTTCGACATGGACACGGCGCGTCTGTGCGGGCAGTTGTCGGACGACGCCCTATGACATGTACAGCCAGTGGAAACGTCAGGGAAAGCCTCGTACGAAGAGTGGCTTCACCTGGACGCAGCCAACGGGCACCGGCTTTGTCTTTTCCTCGCCGATCTGGAGCGGCGAGCATCTCTGGCACTTCGTAAGCGAAGTCGAGCCTTTTGGATTCGTGGCGGGTCACAGTCTTGGCTGAGGCTTGTCAACGCTCGCGGTGCCCGACGTAAGCGACGCGTGCGACTATGACTCGGTGACTCGGTCCATCATTACAACTTCGCGGGCCCTCGGGTCGGGAATCCCGTGTATACGGACGTATACAACGCCGCCGGCGTCGTGACTTTCCGGCTCGTGAATACGTGCGATCTCGTCCCGGAGGCTCCGACCGCCGTGTTCGGAGATCTTCTCTACTGCCTACCGCTACGCGCTCGACCATCCGCGGTCACCCGAGGCGCCGTCGGCGGATCGTACAAAGCCCTAGCATCGAGACCTAGCCGGTTCTCCGACTGCCCCCTAGTATCGCGCACTGTGCGGCCTTGCCGGCGAAGCGTGTCAGTGAGTTGTGCGGCCAGGTAAGGCTCCCCAGAGTGAATCGATGAAGGGCTCGTCCTCAACAGCGTTACTTCTCGCGGCCCTCGCCGTAGCCGCTTCGTCGGCCTGCGGCGGGGGTGTGCGTTCGGCGGCGGAACTGCAGGAGCTGGCGGCCCGCAATCGGCAGCCACACAGCCCAGCCGACACGCGATTCATGACCGCCATGATTCCGCACCACGCTCAGGCGGTGCTGTTCGCGGGTTGGGCGGAGTCCCACCGAGCGAGCCGCGCCGTGCGCGTTTTCTGCGAGCGCATGGTCGTCGCCCAAAGTGATGAGATCGTGACCATGCGCTCATGGCTGAGTGAGCGCGGAGCGTCGGTCCCGAGCGGCGAGTTTGAACGGCACGCGGCGCGGCCCGGCGCAGAGCCGGCCAGCATGATGCCGGGTATGCTGACGGAGCAGCAGCTTGCCGAGCTCGACGCTGCTCGTGGGGCCGAGTTCGATCGACTTTTTCTGACCTACATGATCTCTCACCACGAGGGGGCCCTCTCGATGGTCGACGATCTGTTCGAATCATTCGGAGGCGCCCAGAACGACTTCGTGTTCAAGTTGGCGTCCGACATCTATGCCGATCAGGAGACCGAGATCGAGCGTATGCACGTGCTGCTCGACGCGTTTCCTCGTCTTGACCCAATCCAGTGACCCAACCCCCGTTTTTCATGCTGCCCAGTCATCTGAAACAGGTATCTGACATGAACTCCCAAGCTTCTCCACGTAAGCCGGGCTCGCGATGGGCCGCGGCGACAGCCGTCCTGTGCGCGTTGGCGGTGATGGCGACCTCATGCGCGACATCGTCGGTATCGCCGGGTGCCATGGTATCCGCGCTGACCGACATGCCGCTCACACCACCCACGCCCGACCCGCGCGTCGGACTGGGCGCGGGGCTGACCGACGCCGAAGAGGCCGCATGGAACATGCGGCTGGTCTCCACCACGCTTCCGCCGGACGAGTTCGTGGGCGTAACGAGTTCCGACCTGGCGTTCATTGGCGATTACGCCATCCAGGGCAACTACAACGGGTACGCGGTTTGGGACATATCGAACGCGGACGGTCCCTCGCTGGAGACGACCTATGTGTGCCCGGCGTCGCAGAGTGACGTCTCGGTCTACAAGAATTTGCTGTTCGTTTCTGGCGAAGGACTCGGGGGACGCATCGATTGCGGCGCCGAGGGAGTGCCGGACACGGTCAGCATGGAGCGACTCCGGGGCATCCGCATCTTCGACGCGACCGACGTCAAGAACCCGGTGTATTTGGCGAACGTTCAGACGTGTCGCGGATCGCATACGCACACCGTCGTGAACGACCCGAACGATTCGGAGAATGTCTACGTCTACATTTCCGGCTCATCCAGGGTGCGCTCCCCGAGCGAACTTCCCGGTTGCTCCGGCGGACAGATGGCCGACGACCCGAACACGGCGCTCTTCCGCATCGAAGTCATCAGGGTCCCGCTCGACTCGCCTGAGGACGCACACATCGTGAGTTCGCCGCGCATCTTCAACGACCTGGTCGCGCCGCCCCGGCACGCGGAGCCGGCGGCCGATACGGCCGGCCAGGGCGCGCGACGAGCCGCTGCTGGACGGGGGGGCCGTGGCGGGCGGCGTGGGCCACCGCGTCGGCGCACCGGACCCACCCAGTGTCACGACATCACGGTATATCCCGAGATCGGGCTGGCGGGCGGTGCCTGTGGCGGGTACGGACTGCTGCTCGACATCAGCGACGTTGCCAACCCGACGCGCCTATACGCCGCCGCGGACTCCAACTTCTCCTTCTGGCATTCCGCGACGTTCAACAATGATGGCTCCCAGGTCCTGTTTACGGACGAGTGGGGCGGTGGTAGCCAGGCGCGTTGCCGGGATACAGACAAGTACGAGTGGGGCGCGAACGCGCTCTTCACCATCGACGACGGTAGCCTGACCTTCCACAGCTACTTCAAGATGCCGGCGCCACAGACATCGATGGAGAACTGCGTGGCACACAACGGGTCTTTGATCCCGATCCCCGGACGCGACGTGATGGTTCAGGCGTGGTACCAGGGCGGGATCGACATTTTCGACTGGACCGACCCGGCCAATCCGATCGAGATCGCCTTCCACGATCGTGGTCCCCTTCACCCGACAGAGCGATCGATGGCCGGCTCGTGGTCCGTGTACTGGTACAACGGATATATGATCAGCTCGGAGATCCGTCGCGGGCTCGACATCTTCGAACTCACGCCCAGCGCGCATATCTCTCAGAATGAGATCGACGCAGCCAAGACGGTGCATTTCGACTACTTCAACGCTCAGCAGCAGCCGCAATTCGTGTGGCCGCCGAGCTTCGCGCTCGCGCGCTCGTACCTGGATCAGCTCGAGCGGTCGGGCGGCCTGAGCGCGGAAAGGGTCCATGAGGTGAGGAGCGAGCTGGCGCGCGCCGAAGGACTCTCGGGGCGGGGTCGGGCCAGCGCGCTCAACGGGCTGGCGGCGGACCTCCAGGGAGAGGGGAGCGGCGCACAGGACCGGGCCAAGGTCGCGACCATGGCGGGTGCGATGAGGGACCTGGCCGGGGCGCAGTGACCGTGCTTTACAACAACAAGGAGAAGCAAATGGCGCGAAGAAGCGGAGTACTGATGTGTGTGGCAGTAGGCGCGTTTTTCGCCGGTCTGCTGGCCAGCCCGAATCAGGTGGCCCAGGCCCAAGCCCAGGCGATGGACCACGTCTTCGAGCTACGCACGTACACGACGGAAGAAGGCCAACTACCGATGTTGTTGGCGCGATTTGGCGGCGGCGAGACTGCCTTGTTCGAGAAACACGGCATGACCGGTGTGGGCTATTGGGTGCCCGTCGACGAACCCGAGTCGCAGAACACGTTGGTCTACTTGCTGGCCCACGAGAGCCGGGAAGCCGCCGCGGCCTCGTGGCGGGCGTTCGGAGGCGATCCCGAGTGGCGAACCATGAGGGAGGCCCAGCCCGTCACGTTGACCAACCTGGTGTCGGTGTTCATGTCGCCCACGGACTTTTCACCAGCCAGGTAGGCTTCGGAGACTCGCCGGTTTACATACGGAGCTGGGCCTGCCGGTCAATATGACTTTGGCAGGCCCAGCGCTTTCTCCGCGATGTGGCAGAGGATCAACTGGGGGCTGATCGGGGCCAACCGGGCGATCATCACTTCACGCAGCAACCGCTCTACGTGGAATTCCTTGGCGTAACCCATGCCGCCGTGGGTCATCACGGCGCGCGTGCAGGACTGGAAGCCCGCCTCCCCAGCGAGGTACTTGGCGGCGTTCGCCTCGACCCCGCAGGGCTCCCCTGAGTCGTAGAGACCGGCCGCCCGCAGCGTCATCAACCAGGCCGCTTCGAGGTCGATCCAACTCTCGGCCAACGGATGCTGGACGCCTTGGTTCTGACCGATGGGGCGACCGAAGACGACGCGCTCTTTCGCGTATTGCGTCGCCCTGGTAAGCGCGTTCCGTCCGATGCCGATCGCCTCCGCGGCGATGAGAATGCGCTCGGGGTTGAGGCTGTGAAGCAGGCATTCGAAGCCCCTGCCTTCCTCCCCGATGCGGTCCTCTACCCGAGCCTGTAGTCCGTCGAGGAAGACCTCGCAGGAGTCGACCGCCGCACGGCCCATCTTCGGGATCGACTTGATCTCGCAGTAGGCGCAGTCCAGGTCGGTGAAGAAAAGAGTCAGACCGTCGGTCGCCCGCTCGCATTCCTCCTTGGGCGTCGTGCGCGTGAGCAGCATGATCTTGTCTGCTTCTTGGGCCGTAGAGGTCCAGACCTTCTTGCCGTGGATCTCGTATCCGTCGTCTGTTCGTGTGGCGAACGTCTTGATCGAGGTCGTATCGAGGCCGGCGTCGGCTTCGGTGACTCCGAAACAGGCTTTGCTCCTACCCCGGATGAGGTCCGGGAGCCACCGCTGCTTCTGTTCCTCACTGCCGAAGACCACAATCGGATGCGGCCCGAAGATGTTCATGTGGATTGCCGAGGCGGCGCTCATCGCGCCCGCCGAGTTGGCCACGGTATGCATCAGCAACGCGGCCTCGGTGACGCCCAGACCCGCTCCGCCATACTGCTCCGGCATGGCGATGCCGAGCCAGCCGCCGTCCGCCATCATGCGATGGAAATCGACGGGGAAATCGCCCGTGCGGTCGCGCGCCAGCCAATACTCGTCGTCGAACGGCGCGCAGGCCTTTTGCACGGCGTCGCAGATCGACTGTTGGTCGTCTGTCAGCGAGAAGTCCATTTGATCACGCTCAGCAATGTTCACGGAGGTCGGTGAGAACAATAGAGTGAGCACGCAGTACGTCGACAGGCTCGCCGCTTCGCTTGCGCGTCCCCCGGCACCCGTCGGATGTTGCCGATTCATCTCGCCCTCCACCTTGGTGACCTGCCCATGCTCGCTTCGGGAGACTCCGCGCCGGACTTCTCACTCCCGCGGGTGGACGGAACCGATTGGCGACTCGAGGACGCCGCCGCGGGCGGGCCCCTGCTCGTCACGTTCATCGAGACCGACTGTCCCACCTGCCGCCTCACGGTCCCGTATCTGAAGCGTCTCTCGGAGGCACTCGGTGCTGACGGACATCGGGTCGTGGCGGTCTCGCAGGATGGTAGCCGGGAGACGCGGGCTCTCGTCGAGGCCTACGACGTGGCTTTTCCGGTGCTGCTGGATGGGGAGCTCCATGTGTCCCGTAGCTACGACCCGCCAGCGGTGCCGGCGCTGTTCCTCGTGGGTGGGGAGGCCGGATCGAGCTCTCCGAGGTGGGCTTCCACAAAGAGGACCTCAACTCGGTGGCGGAAGCGATGCTTTCGAGCTTGGGCTTGCCCGTGCAGACCGTAGCGGAACTGAACGATGGCGCCCCCTTGATGAAGCCCGGCTGCGGGTCACGGCATCTCGAAGCGGCTCTGACCGACGGGGGCTCTGCGGAGTCACCCGAACCGATCGATCTGTTGCCCGAGCGCTCGGCCCGGGCCTCGCGAATAGAACTCGCCGAGCACGAGGACCCGTTCGAGTACTGCATGAAGGCCGGCTTCTCCCCCTTTCTGCCCGTGGTCCCGCCCACCGCGCAGCGCGTCGAGGCCTTGCTGGCGGCGACCCCTCACGCGCCGGATCGGGTGATCGGATTGGTCCCGCCCTGCTACGGGCCCGCAACGGTCGAGAAAATCGCGGCCAACGCGGTGATGGCCGGCTGCAAGCCGGAGTACATGGAGGTTGTGATCCCCGTGGTCAGGGCCGCGTGCGACGAGCGCTTCAACCTGCACGGCGTACAGGCGACGACGAACTCGGCCACTCCCCTGATCATGGTCAGCGGGCCCGCGGCCGAGCGCCTTGGATTTGCGAGTGGGGCGGGTGTGTTCGGGAATGTGGCTCGTGCCAACAGTACGGTGGGCCGAGCGCTGCAACTCATGATGGCGAACCTGGGCGGCGCCCGCCCCGGCGAGATCGACATGGCTTCGCTGGGCAACCCTGGCCGCTTCTCGGATTGCGTGGCCGAGAACCACGAGCAGAGCCCTTGGCAGCCCCTTCACGAAGAACTCGGATTCGCCCCGGAGGACAGCACGGTCACGCTGTTCGCCGCCACCGGACTCATGGAGGTGAGCGAACACACGGCGCGGACGGGGGCCGGCGTGCTGCGCACGATTGCCGCCACGCTTGCCATGGTGTGGAGTTGGAGGTCGTGCGGACGGGTGGAGGCGGTCGTGGTCGTTTGCCCGGAGCACGCTGCCACCTTGAGCGCCGACGGATTCAGGAAGAGTGATGTGCGCGAGTTCCTCTTCGAGCATACCGGAGTCCCTCTTCGTGCCTACGATCACCAAGGCACGGAGGGCACTCAGCTTCGCGAACTCTACGAAGAGATCCGCATCGACGGCGAGCCGCACTATCGGAAGTTCAAGGACCCGTCGCAGATTCGAATCATCGTTGCGGGCGGTACGGCCGGAAAGTTCTCCGCGGTCCTGGGGAGTTGGCTAGCCGGCCCAAAGGGCTCGCAGAGTGTGACCTACCCGATCAAATGGTGACGTACGAGAACCGACATCCGAAGGAGATTCCATGTCCACGTTGGTGAACCCCCTCGATGAACGCTCGCGAGACCAGCAGAGTGCGGCGCCCCGCCTCGACGGCCTCGAGGGCAAGACCATCGCCCTTCTCGACATCAGCAAGCCTCGAGGCAGGGAGTTTCTGGATCGATTGGAGCAGTTGCTCAAGGAGCGGTACGCCGTAGCGTCCGTCGTTCGCGAAACCAAGCCGACCTATACCAAGCCCGCGCCGGCCACGCTGGTGCAGAGGCTCGCTTATGTGGACGGAGTGATCGAAGCGCTGGCTGACTGAGGCTCCTGCACAACGTGCAGTTTGCACGACAGTGTTCGACTCGAGGAGCAGGGTATCCCTTCGGTGCCGCTGGCTACCGAGGAGTTCCGCAGTGCGGCCAGGGTGCAGGCGAGCCAACTGGGGCGGCCGGATCTGGAGGCGGTGTTCGTCGCCCACCCCATCCAGGATCAGACGCCCGCCGAGATCGAGCAGCGGGCCGACGCCGTGATCGAGGAGGTCGTCGCACGGCTCACAAGCGGTTAGCAGCAGCCTGCTTTGGCCTGGCGCCGAGGGCGACGGGCCCTGGCATCTCGCGGTGCGGCGGCGCAGCTTCTGGCGCACCGCGGTCGCGTTCGCTCGTTATTCGGAGAGAGGATGATCATCAGCAATACCCAGACGATTCCAGGCAAGACGATCGTGGACTTCCACGGTGTCGTGTCCGGCAGCACGGTACGCGCCAAGCATATCGGCAGGGATATCATGGCCGGTTTGAAGAACATGGTCGGGGGTGAACTCAAGGGCTACACCGAGCTGCTGGAGGAGTCGCGGCAGGAGGCACTGCGCCGCATGATCCTCCAGGCGGAGGACCGTGGGGCGAATGCGGTCGTCAACGTGCGCTTTGCCACCAGTAGTGTCGCTCAGGGCGCCGCGGAGTTGTTCGCGTACGGATCAGCAGTGACGGTCGAGTAGTGATGGAGATCATCCTGCAGGTGACAGTTCCGGCGGTGCTGTTCGCGGCGACGTACTTCAGCGGTCGCACGATGGAAACTCGACACGATCGCTTGCTCAGCGCCGGCGAGGACCGCAACGAAGACATGATGGTGATGACGATCGAGGATTATCCCTCCGAGTGGCAGGTCGAGCGGGTCAACGTCGTCATAGGCAGCGTGGTAGTCTCGCACGACTACTACCGGCGGGTCGTTGGTGTTCTGCGCAAGGTGGTTGGTGGTCGCCTCAAGGTCTACGAGCCCCTGCTGGCGCGGGCCCGACGAGAGGCGCTGCTGCGCATGATGAACAACGCTCGAGCCCAGGGATTCCATCACGTCGTCAACGTCCGGCTCGAGACGGCCAGACTGGCCAACTCGCGGAGAGGCGGGAAGGGGACCGCCGGCGTCGAGGTCGTCGCCTACGGCACTGCGCTGGAGTTGGCAGCGTAGCGCGCCAGCCCCGGGGTGATCCCCGTCTGTCGCTGACGCTGATCGCCGCCACGGTAGCGTCGTCCGTCGGATCGGCGGTCGTCGGATTCTGGTTGGTGCCGGCCGACCTCGCGCTCGGCCTCGTGCAGCGCTTCG
>JAYZBT010000346.1:0-15911 GCA_036338615.1 Gemmatimonadota bacterium | reverse complement strand
CACCGATTACGGGGATGTCCGGATAGACGAGCGCGTAGCCCTGCGTGAGCCAGATGTCCGACCAACGTAGCCAACTCATGTGTGTGAACGCGTTCTTGTTCCGCGCCCGGACCGCGGCGTCCGAGTAGTCGTCCGCCGCGTCGTACTCCCGCGGATAGGTCCAGAAGATCGCGGGCACCTTCTGCCCTTCGACATAGCTTGTGGGCAAGGAAACGCGTCCCTGAACCGGCAGGCCGTCGCGACGCGCGAACTCGAAGTCGATGCGACGCGCGGCGGTGACCGCGGGGAACGGATCGACATTGTTGGTCAGGTTGTCCCAGGAGCCGTTCTGCCAGACGTAGCTGTCAGGGAAGTCGGTCACCGACTCGCGGCTGACGATCATGCGTGAGAAGTCGGCGTCGAGCGGCAGAAGCGGTTGGTCGAACGAGTCGGTGGCCCCCTCGAATACACGGGTGGTCTCCCCGTTCGAGAGCGCGACGCGATCGACGAACGGTCGCGGCTTGAAGTCGGCCTTGTATCCGTCGCCCCGCAGGTACGCGGAGCGTCCGTTGGACGAAACGAGCGCGTGCGTGAGCCCGTTGGCCGTTCGCGCCGTGATCAGGTCTCCCGGAACCGCAGTGGGGTCGTCCGTATCGTGGAAGTCGACGATCATCGTGCGATCCGCGGACCCACCGAGCGCCCAATGCGCGAGTCCGCTGTCGCCGTCTTTGCTGATGTTCGCGAACGCGTGGCGGCCGTCCAATGAATAGTTCACCGACCGGATGGGGTCTTCGCTGTCGGCGACGATGGTACCGTCCTCGAGGTCGAAGGGCGCGTCGACGCGCATCAGCCGATCCGGGCGCGGGCCCGAGCGATCGTCCCCGTCGCGGCGCGCGCGCGCCAGGTATCCTAGGCCGGCGCCGTCGGGGCGCCACGCGAAGGCGCGGGGGGCGTCACCACCGCCACCCCCACCTGGACCGAAGGAGCCGCGTCCCTCTCGCAGCGGGGACGTGGCGAGCGTAGCCACTTCGGCCCCGTCGCGGTCCAGCACAACCGTGCTGCTCGGAAAGCTCCGGTAGGCGACGATGAACGAGAACGGGCGCTCGAGTCGGCTCGCGAGAATGTGGCGCCCGTCCGGGCTCAAGGAGATGGACTGATACATACCCGGCTCGCCAATTGGCCGAGGCGCCTGCCCCAGCGCGAGCTCCGCGATCTGACTCGTGGTATACCGCTCGAAGAGCATCTCGTCGTGCGCGTCTTCGAGCAAGTTGGGATACGTCGGCGTGCGCGTGGGACCGTCTCGCGTGCTTCGAACGCGGGGACCCGCCGGCACGGGATTCCTGGATGGCTCCGGGCCTCGATCGGCCGGAACGAGCATCGTGATCAGGGTTCCTTCCGGAGTCCACTGCAGCATGTTCGACGGCTGGTGGCCCTGCCCCCTCGAGCTGGTGCCGATGGTCGCGAGCACGCGAGCCGAACTCAGGCTCTGGGTCCGCCCCGTGGCCGCGTCGGCGGTCCAGACTTCGGTGTGGGTCGTCAGATGCGCGAGGTATGCGATCTGGGACCCGTCGGGCGACCACGTGAAGTCGCTCGCGAATGATCCGGCCGGGAGGTCCGCGTCGATGTAGCGTCGCTCGTTCAGCGAATAGAACCGGAAGCCATCGACGCCCCAGGTATCCAGGTGCCAAAGCCGGTCGGTCGCGGGGCGCAGCTCGAGCTCAGCAAGCCGATAGGTCGTGCGCGACATCAGGTCGAGCGTGGACAGCTCTGTCACGTGCGGAACGAGGAAGTGGTCCCCGTCCGGACTCAAGTAGTCGAGCGTCGCGTAGTTCTTGTCGGTCTCGAACAGCCGCTGAATCGAGGCGGGTGGGAGCACATAGCCCGACGCGTCAGGGTTGGCGGTGGGAGCCTCAGGCTCCTGCGCAGGAAGCTGCGTCGTGAGGAACGCGGCGCCGACCGTGAGCGCGAGCACGAGACCTTGGACGAGACGAACGACACGAACGTTGAGACGCCTGTGCACCACGACCTCCGGGAAATGTCCACGAACTGCGAGCCAGTGATAGATAGGACACGATGGAAGGGCCGGGTGCTGGGCGCTAGATGGGGTCGCGAGCCTCCCGACTACTACGAGGGCGGCCCCGGCGCGAGAGCCGGGCCGACCCAGAAGGGCGCGCCATCCTCCCACTTGTTGTGCGTCAGCCTGACCAGATATCCGTCCCGCAGGCGGTAGGCATAGATGTCGCCGTACATCTGCGGCCCGAAGAAGATCTCCTGAACGAGGGGTTCTTCGTCATTGATACTGTCCCGCTCGGACGGGAACACCACCCATCGGCCGTCTGCGGAGAACGTCGGCTCGTAGTCGAGCGCGGGATGAGTCGTCAGCGCGCGGGCCGACGCGCGTGGCCGATCTCATGGCGCTAAGCTCGACCGCGCCTGCGTCCCCCAGTGGCCATCGACCAGCGTAACCAGATAGAGCGATTGGTATCGGGCAATCGGCTCGTTTTGGTCGTTGAACCGCTGGAAGACCGTCGCCACGTGGACCTTATTGGGTGAAGCCATAGTGACTTCACGGCTGAGCCAATGGCTATGGTCCCAACCGATCCTCGCCAGATTCTCGAACGCCCTGCCCATGGCGAATTCTTCGGCGCTCTCCCAGACCGTGACACCGCCGCCACCGGCGAATCGCACATGGGGATAGTTGAGCGTCGCCGCCCAAGCCTCCATGTCCTTGCTGTTGAACGTGAGCATGAACTCGTCGAGCGCGACCATGGCGCCAGCGATGGCTTCGGCGTTTGCCTCTTGGGCCGGGTCGACCGACCGGAAGGCCGAGAGGGACAGGCCGAGCGCGACAACCACGGCCGAGAAAAGCGTCTTCTTCACTGACTCCTCCGGGAAATCGTTCGTTCCGGACGGCTAGTTGCCCTCCAGAAAATCGCTCAGTCCAAGCCAACGTACCCCATCCAACGAAGCAGGATAGATTTCCGCTGGGATCCGTGCTGAAGAATAGGAGACCGATGGAAGGCCGCGCCGCCCTAACGCCGAGGACGCCCATGCTCGATCGCCGCTCGCTGGCAGCCCTCATGACGCTCGCCACGCTGACGGCCGCCGGCCGCGCCGCGGCACAGAACACCTACTTCCCTCCGGACGGAGACGAGTGGGAAACGGTCGAGCCAGAGTCCGTGGGATGGGATGCAGGTGGGTTGTCGCACGCGCTCGACCTGGCCGGGAATCTCAATTCGAGCGGTGTCGTGATTCTGCACAACGGGCGCATCATGGCTGAGCGCTACTGGGAGATCGAGGGAGCGTCCCTCCAGTACACCAGGCTCTTGCAGGGAGCAGACGCCGAGGGTCGAGCGATCGAGGATGTGGCTTCAGCTCAGAAAAGCGTCGTCGCCCTACTCATCGGCATCGCCCAGGAGCGGGGTCTTTTGCACCTGGATGATCCGGTCGTCCAGCATCTGGGAAGCGGCTGGTCGAGCGCTTCCTCAAGCGAAGAGCGAATCATCACGGTCAGGCATCTGCTCAGCATGAGCAGCGGCCTCGCGGCCAACATGAACTTCCGCGCCGAAGCTGGAACCGAGTGGCTTTACAACACACCCGCGTATCACCGATTGATGCCCATGCTGGAGGCGATCACTGGCGAGGATCGCAACAGCATCACGAACGAATGGGTCACACGGGCCTTGGGCATGAGCAGTTCGTCCTGGACCACTCGCGGAGGCGACCCGCGAATCGCCTGGGGGTTTTCCACCACCGCGCGCGACCTGGCCAGATTCGGCCTGATGGTCCTGGCCGAGGGTCGCTGGGGGGACCAGGTCGTCGTCGGCGACACCGACTATTTGCGGGAAATGCTGAGCCCCAGCCAATCCCTGAACCCGGCCTATGGCTACCTCTGGTGGCTCAACGGCCAGGCCTTTTCCCTGAGGGGCAACGGGACGCGTGGAGTGGGTCCGTTGATCTCCGAGGCGCCCGCCGACTTGGTGGCGATGCAGGGCGCCTTGACCCGAAAGCTCTATCTGGTCCCCAGCCTCGGGCTCGTGGTCGCCCGTCTCGGAGACAATGGGAACGCGGATGGGGTGTCCTTCAACCAGGCCTTCTGGCAAGCGCTGATACAGGCGAGGCGCTAGCCGCATGCGGATCGGAATCCAGACCTGGGGCAGTGAGGGGGACATCCGCCCCTTCGTCGCGCTCGCGTCGGGGCTCGTGGAGGCGGGGCACGACGTCACGTTGGTCGCGACCGACATCGCCGTCCGCGACTACGAACGCTATCAGGACACGCTCGGCATGAAGGTGCGTATGGTGGCGACGCCGGTACTCGAGATCGACGAGATGGAGCGCCTCGGTGAAGAGATGATCGGAAAGTGGACCGTCTTCGAGCAGGGCCGGCTGATCTTCCAGTCGATCTTCGAGCCGGTCGTACCGCAATTGCTCGAGGCGGCCCAGTCGCTGTGCGCACAAAGCGACCTGGTCATCGGTCACCACATCTTGCACCCGCTTCAGGCAGCCGCCGAGGCCTCGGGCACGCCATGGATCAGTATCACGCTCGCCACGGACGTCATCCCCACGCGACAGAGCAGCCCACCGGGCCTGCCGTCGTTGCACCCCGCTTGGAACCGCTTCTGGTGGAGGTTCGGCATGAAGCTGGTCGACTCGGCGATACTGGGTGGAGTGAACGAGCTCCGCTCCGGCATGGGGCTCGATCCTCACCGCGAGATGAAGGACGTGTGGCACTCCGAGTTGCTCGATCTCGTTGCACTGAGTCCGACGCTCTGCCCGCGCCCGCCCGATTGGGACGACCGGCACAAGATGTGTGGCTTCCTTCAGCTCCGGGGCGACGGAGGGGCGGACCCCGTCCCAGAGCGAGTGGAGGCCTTCCTGAAGGCTGGCGAAGCCCCGGTCTTCATCGGCTTCGGAAGCCTCTCTCCGCCCCATGACGCGGGCAGACGGGAGGCGAGGACGCTGCTCGAGTCGGCGGTTCGACTCTCGGGGCATCGAGCGATCATCCAGGGGATCGTACCCGCGGACGAGGCGCCGGACGATGAGCAAGTTCTGCACGTCGACCGCGTGCCCCACGTCTCCGTGTACCCGCGCTGCCGAGTGGTCGTGCATCACGGCGGCGCGGGCACGACTCAGACAGCGCTAACGGCCGGCGTCCCCTCCGTAATCGTGCCCCACCTTTTCGACCAGTTCACGTGGGGAAGAGTCATCCAGCGGCTCGGCGCCGGCCCAAAGGCCACGCCCCGCAGGACACTGAGGCCCGAAGTCCTTGCCGCTCGCATCCGTAAAGCCGCAGGCACTCCGTCCATGCGGGTTCGAGCGGCCGAACTCGGCGCTGCCCTACAGGCTGAAGACGGGTGCGCCGAGGCTGTGCGATTGGTAGAAGAAGTAATCGCAAAGCATGTCTGATGTCTGGGTCTGAGCGCACTTCGTTCGAGGTCATCGTACTCGGTGGCGGCCCCGCGGGCACTGCCGCGGCCACGTTGCTCGCCCGCCGGAGCCACGAGGTCGTACTCGTCCGCCCCGCTTCCCCTCCCGCCGCCAAACTCGCCCAGTCGATTCCGCCGTCGGCCCGCCTGCTGCTCTCTGAACTCGGGGTGCTGGAGGCAATCGAGGCAGCCGGCTTCCACCCCAACACTGGCAACAAGGTCTGGTGGGCGGACGGAGACGCACGCGGTGAGCGCTTCCGGGCGAACGAACCCGGCTTCCACGTGGACAGAGTGGGACTGGAGCGCATCATGGTCGCGGCGGCTGAATCGATCGGGGCGCGCGTGCTGCTCGGCATGTCGGCTCGTGAGGCCGTGCAGACCGGAGAGGGCTTCCGTGTAACCTGTGAGGGGGTCGACGGGGGCACGCTCGAGCTGAGGGCCCCGTGGCTCATCGACGCGACGGGACGCCATGGCCTACTCGCTCGACAGGTGCGCGAGCCAGACCGTTCCACGACCACGCTCGCGCTGGTCGGCAGATTCCATCGGCCGGGGGGCTGGGGAGACGACACGTCTGGCCACACGCTCATCGAGAGCTACCTGGACGGATGGGCCTGGTCGGTGCCGCTCTCTCCCGAAAGCCGATGCGTCACCGCGATGATCGACCAGCGTCATGCGGAACTGTCGGGCGCGGACGTCGACGCCATGCTGGCGGGGGAGCTCGCCAAGACGCATCGGCTGGGGACCCTGCTGGATGGCGCAACGCCGGAGGGTGCGGCCTGGGCTTGTCCGGCCTCGCTCTACTGCGCTTCGCAGTACGCCCGGCCCGGCCTCGCCCTGGCCGGCGACGCGGGTTCTTTCATCGATCCTCTCTCGTCCTACGGTGTGAAAAAGGCGCTCGCCTCGGGATGGCTGGCGGCGGTCGCGACGCACACTGCGCTCATCGATCCGTCGATGACGGACGTGGCGGTCTCGTTCTTCGACGCCCGCGAACGGGAGGTCTACCGGGGGTATCGCCGACGCTCCGCCGAGTTCTTCGAGGAAGCGGCTGAAGCATACCAGCATCCCTATTGGCAGACCCGCGCTGAGGCCGCCCGCGCAGCAGGCGGCACCGACTTTTCCGCGCGGGACGGAGGAAACAAGCAGGATCCCGACCGCCTGGAGGCGCTCGAAGGGTCGCCCGTGTCCGAACAGGCCGTTCGCGCGGCTTTCGAGCAGATTCGTTCCCGGGAGTCACTGAGCGCGGCGACAGGCTCGAGCGTGCGCACAATCCGGCGACCGGCGATCGCGAGTCACAGAATCGTGCTCGAGCAGCACTTGGCGACCGATCGATACCCGAAGGGACTCCGCTACGCTCGAAGCGTGGACCTCCGCAGATTGAGCGAATTGGCGCTCGAACACGACGAGGTTCCAGACCTGTGGAGCGCGTACAATGGAGTCGCGCCGCCCGTGCCCCTCCCCGACTTTCTCACCGCACTCGCGACCGCGTTCGCCGCGGGCCTGCTCGAACACCGAGAGCGATAGCGCACCCCACCCTGGCGAATCTCCCTTTCGTTTCCCAGGATGGTCGAGTCCCCTGCCCCACAACACAGCGCGCCCATGCTGTCTGCCAAGCGCACCGCCTTCTTCGCCGCAGGCCTCACGGTCCTTCTGGCTTCGTATCCCTCGAGGGGGCATGCGCAGGACGACGAAGTGGGATACCCGATCACGAACCAAAGCTTGATCGAAGGCTGTCAGCAGTGTCACGCCGTCGACGAGACCGGACACATGTCGCGAATCTCGTATCTGCGAAAAACTCCGGAAGGCTGGCAGACGTCGGTGCGGCGCATGGCGGCATTGCACAACGTGCCGCTCACCGCCGAGGGAGCCCGGGAGATCGTGCGCTACCTCTCCGACCATCAAGGCCTCGCGCCCGAAGAGTTGCGGCCCGCGCTCTTCGAGGTGGAGCGACGCCTCATCGACCACGACTACGAGGGCGATTCCGGCGTCGAGTTCACGTGCATCCAGTGTCACTCCATGGGACGCGTGATGACGCAACGACGCACGAAGGAAGAGTGGGGGCTGCTGCTTGCTACGCACCGGGGGCTGTACCCTCTGGTGGACTTCCAGGGGTTTCGCCGGGCCGGACCGCCGCCCACCGAGCCCGGCCCGGACGGTCGCCCACCCGACGCGCGCCATCCGATGGACCGAGCCATCGACCATCTTTCGAGCGTCTATCCTCTCGAGAGCGCGGAGTGGTCCGCGTGGTCGGCGACCATGCGTTCGCCCCGGTTGGCGGGGACGTGGGCTCTTTCCGGCTACGAGCCCGGCAAGGGTCCGATCTACGGCACCGTGACGATCTCGGTGAACCCCAATGACGACGCGGCCTTCGCTACGACGGCGTCCTATACCTACCCCGAAAGTGATGAAGTCGCGGAGCGGTCGGGACAGGCACTCGTCTACACCGGATACCAGTGGCGTGGACGCTCGAATCCGGGTGCCGGCTCCGAGCTGCGCGAGGTCATGTTCGTCGAGCGGAATCAGCGGGAGATGTCTGGTCGCTGGTTCACTGGCGCGTACGACGAACTCGGTCTGGACATAAGGCTGCAGCGCGTGGGTGGCGATGCGATCGTCACCGGGGTATATCCGAGGGCGGTCGCGCGTGGGGTGCCGGTCGAGGTTCGCGTGTTCGGCGGGGGGCTGACCGCCGGAGCTGTTGCGGACCTCGATTTCGGCCCCGGCGTGACCGTCGCCTCCGTGAACGAGCCTTCAACCGACGGGTCGCTACGCGTGTGGCTCACGATCGCGGACGACGCCTCGATCGGCGCCCGTGACCTATTCGCGTTCGGCACGCTGCTCGAGGGCGCGCTGCTCGTGCATGACGGCGTGGACCGAATCGCGGTGACGCCCGAGACAGGAATGGCGCGCGTTGGTGGAGGGGCTTTCCCGAAGGGCTACCAGACCTACGAGGCGATCGGCTTTTCCGACGGGGCCGACGGTGAAAGTGAGACCGATGACGACCTGGTGCTCGGTCGTGTCGAGGTCTCCTGGAGTGTCGAAGAGTACGCGGCCACCTTCGGAGACGACGATCTGGCTTTCATCGGCTCGATGGGTCAGGACGGAGTGTTCCTGCCGGCACTGGACGGGCCGAATCCAGACCGGGCCGGGAGCCGCAACAACGTCGGCGACGCATGGGTCATCGCGACACACACGACCGCGGACGGATCGGAATTGCGGGCCCGGGCGCACCTGCTGGTGACCGTCCCGAACTACATGCGTTTCGAGCCCTGGAGGGAAATCTCTCGATGAACCCGCCCGTCGCCACTGCCTCGGAAACCCTCGCCCTGCGTGAGTTTCACGCATTCGAGGCACACGGGGCCCGATTCCTCTACATGGTGCCCTCGGCCGGCATCTTCCGTATGGATGGTCCCTCGGTGGCGATCCTCGACGCGCTCGAGCACGGACCGCGCAGCACCGAGTCGATCGTCCGGGAGCTCTCCCGCGACTACGCAACCGACCAGATCGTCGAGACCCTCGCGGAGCTCACGGAGATCCGAGCGATCGGAGACGTGGACGCGCCCAAGCAGCAGGTCCCCAACGACCTGCCACCCGTCGGCTTCCCGCTCACGACGATGGTCCTCAATGTGACCAACAAGTGCAACTTGGCCTGCACGTACTGCTACGAGTACGGCGAGGACAAGATCGTCGATACCAAGTACGGCAAAGCGCCCAAGTTCATGAGCGAGCAGACCGCCGAGGAGAGCGTCGAGTTCCTGCTCGAGGAGTCCCGCGGGCAGGAGGTTGCACACCTCACCTTCTTCGGCGGCGAAACGCTGCTCAACTTCCCGGTGCTGCAGAAAACGGTCGCGTACGCCCGGCGGCGCGCCGCGGAAGAGGGTAAGCGCATCGAGTTTTCCCTGACCACGAACGGCACACTGCTTCGCCCCGAAATCATCGAGTGGCTCGCCGACCATCAGATCGGCGTTACGATTTCGATCGATGGTCCGAAGGAAGTTCAGGACGGACTGCGCGTCTTCCACAACGGCAAGGGCACGTACGACGTCGTGCAGCCGAAGATCAAGGAGTTGCTGCGCGTGCATCGCACCCGCCCCATCGGGGCGCGGGTGACCCTGACACAAAAGAACATGGACGTGCTCGAGATCTTCCGTCACCTGAGGGAGGACATGGGCTTCTGGGAGGTCGGCCTGGCTCCGGTGACCACCCAGGATCAGCGGGACTACGCGATCACGCCCGAGGGCAAGGACTCGATGCTCGAGCAGTTCGAGATTCTCGCTGAGGAATGGCTCCAGTGTGCGATTCGCGACGAGCACCACGGCTTCTCGAACGTGAAAGACACGCTCGAGGAGATCCACAAGGGTGTGAGCAAGGCGTACGGCTGCGGCGCCGGCCTTGGCCTGATGGGTGTGGCCACGGATGGTGACGTCTCTCTGTGTCATCGCTTCGCGGGCTCGCCCGAGCATACGATCGGCTCGGTCACCGACGGTATCGATCGCGACGTGCAGAACAAGTTCTTGGAGGACCACCACATCGCGTCCAAGACCGACTGTCACACGTGCTGGGCACGGCCCATCTGCTCGGGCGGATGTTACCACGAAGCCCACGTCCAGTACGGTGAGTCGTCTCACGCGAACCTGCACTACTGCACCTGGGTCCGCAGTTGGACGCATACGTGCCTCGAGATCTACGGAGCCCTGGCACAGAAGAACCCCAAGTTCCTGGAGCGCTTCGATGCATAGAGGGACGATCGCAATGGGAGGCGACGAGTGAAGCACCTGAAAGGCATCAATCAGAAAGCGGCCCGCATCGAGGCGTACGTCGCATACGAGGCCACCGAAGCGAAATCGGCCGAACTCGACGTAGTCGGACTCGAGGGCAAGCCGCCCCACGAAAAAGAAGGACCGCACTTTCCGCTGGGTTGCTCGCTGGTCTTCTTTCCCGGTTGGGAGGCGGACCAGCAGGGCGGCACGGCCGGGCTCTGTCAGCCGGTGGAACGCGACCTCTTCGACTGCCACCTGTCGTGCTTCTGGCCGGCGCACGTGCCCGACCAGCTCAATCACGCGGAAGATTGGACCGGCAAGTGTGCTTCCGCACAGAAGGACTGGCGCAAACTCGATCTCATCTTCCCCTAGCGACACGTCGATTCCCGATATGATGCGAATACTCATTCGAGGCGTCGCGGTGCTCGCGCTGATGGGCGCTTTGGCAGCCGGCACGCTCGACGCCCAAGCAAACGCCCGCTGGTACATCGCCACGTACAGCAATCACCTGCTGGTATGGGATGAGGCGAGCGAGCAGGTCGTCGACCGCATCGAGGTGAGCAACTTCATCCCGACCGGCATCGTCGTGAATGAGAACAGGGACCGGCTCTACGTGACGGAGGCGAGGGCCCAGAAGATCGAAGTCGTGGACCTGGACGAGAACCAGGTGGTCGACGAGTTCACGCTTTCCGAGGGCAACGTGGCGGTGCGCATCGGCAGCTTCGCGCCCCATCCCTCGGACGAGCGCGCGGTGATGTTGGTGAAGCGCTACACCAAGCACAGTGATCGCTATGAAGTGGAAGGGCCGTTCATTCTCGAGTACGACCTGACCACCAAGTCGGTGAGCGACACAATCCCGTGGCCGGACGACGAGGAACGTGACCGAGGGATCAGCTTCCGCTACTCACCCGACGGCGAGACGCTCTACATGTTCACGGACGATATCATCGCGCTCGACGCGGAGACGTTCGAAGAAGTCGATCGATGGGAGATCTCCCAAGCGCTGGAGCCCGGCCTTGGCCGGCCGAGCTTCGGAGCGATCCCAGGGATGTACGACGCAGAGGGCGTGGCGACCAGCCTCTACCGCATGACCGACCCGGCGCAGAACCGACGCATGATGGGCGTCGCGCGAGTGCGTCTGTCCGAGAAGGAAGTCGACTTCTACACACTCGGCACCAGCGAACCGGTCGGCCGCTTCGTCGTGGCTCCGGGCGGCGAGAAGGCATACGGGCTCTACGATGAGATCGGTCGATACGAATTCTGGGAGTTCGACCTGGTCAATCGCAGCGTCTCGCGGCGCGTCCCATTTCCGGGCCGCCCGCGCATGGGCCTACAGATAAGCGCCGACGGGACCAAGTTGTACATTCACGTCGCGGGAAATACGATCGACATCTACGACTCGGGCACGTTCGAGTTTTTGCGCACCGTCAGCTTCGATGAAGACATGACCGGTGTGGCAGTGATTCCTCAAGGAGGCAGCACACCATGAAACGTCTCGTTATGACGCTCGCCCTCGGTCTGATGGTCGCGGCCTGCTCCTCGGGACCGCCCGAGCCACCTCCGCCGCCGCCGTTTACGCCCGCTGGCTCCTTCGACGTCTCGATGAACGTCATGGGCATGGAGCTGGCTGGCACCATGACCATCGAAGAAACCGACGGCATGTACAGCGGCTCGCTGGACACCCCGCAAGGCCCCCTGGCACTCACCAACTTCGCGGTGGATGGCATGGAGGTCACGTGTGTCGGGGACGCCGGCCAGTTTACGATCGCGTTCGCCCTGACCTTCGAAGGTGACGGGTTCACGGGGGCGATGGACCTGGGCGATATCGGCGGCGGCACGATCACGGGTACGAAGCGGTAGGGCATTGCCCCTACCGAGGCCGCTCTGGGCCTCGGTGCTTCACCCAGCCACCAGCAAAGCGCGCCTGAAGTGACGCTCCTCGACCCGCACTTCAGGCGCGCTCTGGCGTTCGTGCGCCCCTACCTGGGGGCTCTGATCCCGGTCGTGCTGCTCTCGCTGGCGGGGACCGCGCTCAACTTGGTGCTCCCGTACCTGTCCAAGGTACTCGTGGATGACGCGCTGATCGGACAGGATTTCAGCGCGCTCCTGAGCATAGTCGGCATTTTCGTCGGGGTCACGATTCTCTCCTTCGGCATGAACGTGCTCAGCGGCATGCGCTATACGAGGGTGTCCGCGGACATCCTCTTCGACATGAGGCTGCACCTCTATCGGCATCTGCAGCGACTGTCGCCGCGGTTCTACGCCAAGACGCCCCTGGGCGATGTGGTCTCCCGCATCAACGGAGACATCGGCGAGATCCAACGCGTCACCACAGAAGCCGCGCTCTCCTGGTTCGGCCAGGTGGTGGCTTTGGTCGGTACCGTCGCCATGCTGATCTATCTCGACGCCCGGCTGTTCCTGGTAGGACTCATCGCGCTGCCGCCCGCGCTCTTCGCGCTCGTGCGCTACCGCAGGCAGCTCGAGCGCCGGGTCCGGGACCTCAGGGAGCGCAGCGCGGACATCGGAACGTTTCTGATCGAGACCCTGCAGGGCATGCGCACGGTGGTTGGCTCCAACGCGCAAGAGCGCGAGGTCACGAGCTTCCGGGGGAAGAACGACTCGTTCGTCTCCGCGCTGCTCTCCATGCGGCTCTTCACCTACCTCGCGGGCGGCCTACCGGGACTCCTGCTCTCCGCGGGCACGGGCGCCGTGTTCCTCTACGGAGGCTACCGCGTCATCAGCGGCGCGACCACGCTGGGTACGTTCATCGCATTCATGGCCTACCAGATGCGCGTCATGTCACCCATCCAAGGTCTGATGGGTCTGTACTCCAACCTCGCTACCGCACGCGCTTCCTTGGTGCGCGTTCACGAGCTGCTCGACACGCCCGCGGAAGTGACCGAGCCGCCCGAGAGTGTTTTACTGCAGGAGTGCGAGGGAGCTCTCACGCTCGAACGAGTGCGCTTCGGTTTTGGCCGCGGCGGAGACGTGCTCGCAGGCGTCGACCTGGAGATCCCAGCCGGCCAGGTCGTTGCGGTGGTGGGTGCGAGCGGTAGCGGAAAGTCCACGATCGCGGACCTGCTCTCTCGACAGCTCGACCCCGCAGAGGGGCGAGTCCTTCTCGACGGCCACGACCTGCGGTCCGTGACGCTGCAGGACGTTCGGCGGCACGTAACGGTCGTGGAACATGCGCCGTTCATCTTCCACGCGACGCTCGGCGAGAATGTGCGCTATGCGCGCCCAGATGCCACGGTCGCAGAGATCGACGAGGCGATCGCAGCGGCGGGTCTAGCCGACCTGATCGCGGCCATGCCGGAAGGGACCGAGACAGTCGTCGGCGAACGCGGGAGCCAGTTGTCCGCCGGTGAACGCCAACGACTCGCGATCGCGCGTGCGTTCCTGGCGGACCCCGCGGTGCTGGTCTTCGACGAGGCGACGGGGGCACTGGATCCGGCCTCTGAGGCCGCGGTGCTGGCGGGCTACGACCAACTCATGCGGGGACGTACGACGGTGGTCATCACACACCGCATCGACCTCGCGAGACAAGCGGACCGCGTCGTCGTCATCGAACATGGGAAGATCGCCGAGGACGGGCCGCCGAGTCTGCTCGAAGCTGAGGGACGGGCGTTCCGCGATGTCTTTGTGGACCTGCTCTCCGAATGACGCCGAGCGGGCTCGTCTCCGTCGCGATCGTCGACAGTGGCGTGCACGTCCCCCACCCGCATTTGCCCGCGGTCGCGGGCGGCGTAGCCATCGACCTGCAGGGCATGGAGCACGACGACTACACGGACCTCCTCGGTCACGGCACCGCGATCGCCTCTGCGATCCACGAGAAGGCGCCGTCTGCAGAGATCTACGCCGTGAAGATCTTCGACGACGCGCTCGCCACGAGCGTCCCGACCCTGGTACGCGCCATCGATTGGGCGTCGGAGCGTGGCATGCGACTCGTGAACCTGAGCCTGGGCACGCCGAACGACTTTCGCGCAGAAGAGCTGGCGCCGGCGGTCGAGCGCGCGATCCGGAGGGGCACGATCATCGTGTCCGCGTTCGAGCACGAGGGACAGGCGATGTACCCGGGCTCCATGCCGGGTGTCGTGGGTGTGCTGCTCGACTGGGAGCAAGCGCGGGAGTCCGTTCGCGTCTCGCCCGACGGTGTGATCGTCGCCTCCGGTTACCCTCGGCCGATTCCGGGAGTCCCACCTGAGCGAAATCTCAACGGGATCAGTTTCTCGGTGGCAAACGCCACTGGCGTGCTGGCCGCGGCGCTCGCTGCTGATCCGGACCGACGATCGGCTGCCGGGGCGCTGGATGCGCTTCGGTCGCGCGGCGTGTAGCCTTCATTCCATGAAAATGCCTGGGTTGCCGCTGCTCGCCCTGCTATTGCTCAGCTGTGACCCGCAGGAACCAACCCTCACCCAAGGCCAGGCAGTCACGGAGGAGGGAAGACCCAATCTGCTGTTCATCGTTACCGACGATCAGCGCTTCGACATGATGGGCATCGTGAACCCGATCCTCCAGACACCCAACATGGATCGCCTGGCTACCGAGGGTGTGCGATTCGAAAACGCCTTCGTGACGACCCCGATTTGTGCCGCCAGTCGAGCCAGTCTGCTCACCGGACTCTTCGAGCGTACGCATCAGTCGACGTTCGGCACGCCCCCACTCGCGGCCCAGTTCACCGACCGGAGTTATCCCGTCTTGTTGCGGCGGGCTGGCTATCGCACCGGGCTTGTCGGGAAGTTCGGTGTCTCCACGGAGCCGGGGGCCGTGAATGCGATGTTCGACACCTACGAGCCCCTCCGACCGGCACCCTACATCAAGGAGCAGGAAGACGGGTCGACTCGCCACCTTACGGACATCACCGCGGACCGAGCCGTCGAGTTTCTGCGAGCCACAGATCGAACCATTCCGTTTGCTCTGACGCTGAGCTTCAACGCCCCTCATGCGGACGACGGGGACGAGCGCCAATTCATCTGGCCCGAGCAAATGAATGAGAAGTACGCAGACGTTGTGCTACCCGACCCACCGCTCTCGGAACCGGCATTCTTCGACGCGCTTCCGGAATTCTTGAAGGACGCTTCTCTGAACAGAATCCGATGGTACTGGCGGTTCGACACACGAGAGAAGGCACAACGAATGACGAAGGGGCATCTGCGGATGATCAGCGGTGTGGATGCCGCCATCGGTCGCGTTCTCGAGGAACTCGAGTCCCTCGGGCTCGCGTCCAATACGATCGTCATCTTGATGGGCGACAACGGGTACTTCCTCGGAGAGCGTGGCTACGCCGGAAAATGGCTCCCGTACGATCTCTCGATACGTGTGCCGCTCATTGTCAACGATCCCCGTAGCGCCGAGAACTCGCGAGGCTCGATTCCCTCGCTGTCCGCCCTGAACATCGATATCGCGCCCACGCTGCTCGAGCTGGCCGGTGTCGAGGTGCCGAGTACGATGCAAGGCCGGAGCCTGGTGCCGATCCTGGCAGGCGCGTCGCCCACGGATTGGCGAAGCGACTTTTTCGTCGAACATCTCTTCGAGCACCCGGACATTCCGAAACACAAGGGCGTGAGGGGTGAACGGTACAAATACGCCAGGTACTTCGAGCAAGAGCCCGTATACGAAGAGTTGTACGACCTTCTCGGGGATCCCATGGAAACCAGGAACCTAGCCGCAGATCCCGACTACCTGGAAGTCCTGACGGAATTGAGAAGGCGCACGGATGAACTCCAGGCAGAGTACGAATCGAACCGGTGAC
>JAYZBT010000345.1:0-5011 GCA_036338615.1 Gemmatimonadota bacterium | reverse complement strand
CGTGACATAAACCGATGCACGGGCCGTCGCTCGCCCCGCGATCGCTTTGATCTCTTCTGCGATCAACAGGCCGTAGGCTTCGTGTCCCAGCCGGAGCGCTGCCAGCAGAACCAGAGCTTCGAACTCTCCCAACGACTCCTTCGGCATCCTCGATTCTCCTCGGCCAGACGATGGTGACGATGTTACCATGATATGGTAACGATGTCACCATGGCTTCCGCGCGGCAAGGGCCTCAGGTTCGGCGCCATGTCAATACTCGGAATGCCATTGGACGCCGGGATTCTCCTCCTGGTCGCTGTAGGGCTGGGGCTCGGTCTCGAGGTCGCGTTCGTGATGGCGAGGAAGCGAGGCCGCAGCGAGTCGGGCGGTGACGCCGGCAGCGGGCGGCGCGACGTGGGCGGTGCCACGTGACCTCGACGACCATCATTGCGGTGCTCGTCGGCTACCTGTGCGTTCTGCTCGGCATCGGGTTCTGGGCGAGCCGGGAATCGGGCGACCTGAAGGGCTACTACGTGGCGGGCAAGAGATTGCCTTCCTGGGTGATCGCCTTTAGCTCGAACGCGACCGGAGAGAGCGCTTGGTTGCTGCTCGGACTTACGGGGATGGGGTACGCGATCGGGGTACACGCGTTTTGGGTCATCCTCGGCGAGGTGCTCGGTGTGGCCTCCGCGTGGATCTTCGTCGCGCGCCCGTTCAAGGAGTACACGGACCGCTTCGACGCCATCACGGTGCCGGACTACCTCACGGACCGGTTTCGCGACAAGACCCATGTATTCCGCTGGGTCTCCGCCGTGATCGTGCTCAGCATGGTCATGGCGTACACTGCCGCCCAACTCACCGCGTCCGGGAAGGCGTTCGACTCGTTCCTCGGAACCGGGTATACCCAGGGTGTTTGGATAGGGCTCGGCATCGTGCTCTTCTATACGACAGTGGGCGGCTTCAAGGCCGTAGCGTACTCCGATTTCGTGCAAGGCGTGCTCATGCTCGCCTGCCTGGTCGTCTTGCCGATCGTTGGCGTGCGCGCGGCCGGCGGCTTCGGGGAGATGTTCTCGGCGCTCGAGGCCGCCGACCCCGCGCTTCTGCGGCCGATGGGCGATTTCGGTCTGGGTGCGGCCGGAATCGCCAGTGCCTTTGGATTCGTCGCGATCGGTTTCGCCTTTCTCGGCTCACCCCAGTTGCTGACGCGCTTCATGGCTGCTCGCGATCAGAAGCAGATCGTCGACGGTGGCCTGTGGGCGGTGATCTGCGTCATCGGCTTCGATGTCGGCGCGGTGTTCGCCGGCATGGCGGGTCGCACGCTCTTTCCAGGGCTCGCCGACCCGGAGACCGTCCTGCCTCAGATGAGCACCGCGCTCTTTCCGGCGTTCTTCACGGGCATCTTCCTGGTGGTCGTGCTCGCCGCGATCATGTCGACGGTCGACTCGCTGCTCATTCTGGCCTCCTCCGCGGTCGTGAGGGACATCGTGCAAAAGGCGCTCGGCTCCGAGTGGAGCGAGCGCAAGCTGTCCTTGGTGGGCAAGGCAGTGACCGTGCTCATGGGTCTCGTCGGCCTCGCCGTCGCCCTGGGTGAAGTGCGGGCGATCTTCTACTTCGTGCTCTTCGCGTGGTCCGGTATCGCTTGTGCGTTTACGCCGGTCGTGCTCTGCTCGCTCTTCTGGAAACGCACAACGAAAGCGGGCGCGGTAGCAGGGATGATCGGCGGCTTCGTCATCACCGTGCTGTGGGTCGTCGCGTTCAAGGAGCGGTTCTACGATCTATACGAGATGATCCCGGGATTTGCGGCTGGATTCGTGACTACGATCGTGGTGAGCCTGATGACCGAGTCGGACGCGAAGGCCATCGCCGAATTGGAGGACGTGCACCGATCGGTCGGGCCGATCTTCTAGCGCAGGACCCGGGTATCTGCGGCCGGCCGGCGCCTCGTCAGGTGCCCAGTTCAGTGAAGACGAAGCCAACTCCGAGAGAGAAGGACAGCCCCTGCATGCTTCCGAATTTTCCGCTTCCCTGGGTCCATCCACCGCCGAGGTCGATGGAGAGACCTCCGTCCAGGGCGATGCCGAATGCGATCTGCCGGGTGCCGCCTTCCTCGAGTGCGAAACCGCTGCGCAGGCGCAGGAATTTCCAGGGGTAGTGCACGCCGGCCGCGACGCGGTCCGGCCGGGCCGGTATCAGCGTGCCCCGACCCCAACGTCTGGCACCGGTCAGCTGCAGCTCGGTGCCGTTCCCGGCTCTCCATCCGATGCCGACGCGCGTGATCCGAGGGAAGAAGGCACCCTCGTAGAGGTCCTGCGAGGTGAGGTATGCCTCGAGCGTGGCCGCGTTTACGTCGAGTTTAGAGGCCGTGAACCGGTTGATGATGGTCCGTAGGTCACTGGCGCCGAAGTCGTCCTGGGTGAGCGCGGACTGCGAGACCCATAGCTGCTCGCTCCAGTGCATTCGTTGCCACACGTTCTGGATTGCGAGGCTGGCATAGAGCGTAGGGGCGAGCTGGTAGGTAACACCCAGGTCGAGCCCCAATCCGTTTCCTCCGCGCGCCTCGATGGCCGCGGCCGATGCCGAGAGCACTTCGTTGTCCACGTCGATCTCGGGCTCGAACACCCGTCCCGTGAGCAGCTTCGTCCCGCGCACGTATCGGATTCCGACTCCGCCCGCGAGTCGCTCGCTGTAGTGCTTGCTGAAAGAAACGGTCAGGCTCGTGAGCGTGAAGTTGCGGATCGCGGTGCTCTTGGCCGCGTACTCGTTGATTTGGTCGGGGTTGAAACCGTTCACCGCCAGGTCGATCAATTCGCGGCTTACCAGGGCCGACAAAACTGTATGCTGCCGGAACACGAAGCCGCCGCCTTTAGAGGTGAAGCCGAACGTCGGCACCCTAGCGCCACCCGTCGGATCCGGCAGGTCGAGCGTTTCCGCGATCCTCTTTGCCGTGACGCCTTCCGACACCGCGTCGATGCGCAGTCCACCCGTTGGCACCTCTGCGAGTAACGCCGGGTCTCCCACCCCCCCCGCGGTCACGATGTCGGCGAATTGCCGCAAGCCTGGTCCCGCCACCAGGACTCGTCCTGCCTGCAGCGTGCTGCTGAAGGAGAACGCCACCGAGTCTTCGATGAAGATGTTCGCGGGGTTGAGTTCGACGGCGGCGACACCTCTCGTGAGCGCGAAGTCGGCCCCGGCCATGGACGCGGAGCGCGCCCATGAGACGTCTTGCGCGTCCACTGCTGGCGCGGTCGCCAGCGCGACGACCAGCAGCGCCGCGCAGGCAGGGCCGGGTGACCGTGCGTTGGGCTTGCCGCTCATCGCGTCAGCGTCAAATCGATGAAGAGCGTAGCGGACGTCGTCGATCCGTCACTGTTGGCGAATTCTACGGTGCGCTCTCCGCGCACGATTAGGCGTCCGCCGTCCGCGTCCGGCAGTCCATATTCGACCGTTCGCTGACCGACCGACGTCTGATGGAACGTGATCGATGCCCCCTCCACGGTCAGTGTCGAAGAACCGTCCGGTCCGTTCGTCGTGAAGACATCGTCGATCTCGAAGGAAGTGACGCTCTGACCGAGTTGCACACGTAGCGTGCCCTGCACGTCGAGTGTTCCGGTCGCCTTGGTCGGCACACCGTCCACGAAGTCCGTGAATTCGAGCGAGCCGTCCACGTCGGGGTTCACGAGAACCATGTCTGCCGCGAGCCGCTCTTGGATCTCCGTCGATGCCCACAGGACGATGGCTCCGCTTTCGGAGCAGCGAGTGAGACCTTCAGCGGGTCCGCAGCGCACGGCATAGGGCGTTCCGGAGTCGGTCCTCGCGGGCGTGGCCGCGCCCGAGGGTCGAGATGCGAGTCCGGGCAGGAAGAATCCCCCGGTCAGCACCGGGGGAGTCTCCGGGACCACTCGGAGAGCGTCGGCCGCGACAATCGCGGAGATTGCACCCAGACCGTGCAGCGTGCCGCGCAGGATGCCCGAGGTGAGGTCGATGCTCACGCCTTGGCTCACCACGCCCGATCCGACGCTCTCGATCGCGAAGCCCAGGCGTAAGAGGTCCTCCGCGTTGAGGGAGTCGGTGAGCACGGAGACACCCACGGAGACCGGTAGCTTCAATACCAATGCAGCCGGGGCGACGCGGAAGAATGTGCCGGGGATCAGGGTGCCTTCCGGGGAACCGGGAAAGTCCTCTGGATTGCTGCCGACCGAGACCGAGATCTGATGAGCGCGCGCCAGCGCCCCAAGGGGGAAGTCGATGGAGATGCCCCCAGGATGGCTGATCAGGCCGCCTGCCGGACCGATGGAGATCTCCGTCGTGGCGTCCAGGTCTGCTTCGAACGGAAGGCGCTGGGTGTTCTGGTCGCAAGCGGCCAGGACGACCGTCAGGGCCAAAAGCGTTTCGCTGCACAAAATACGGTGCATGAGTTAACGGTGAAGGGGGACAACACGGTGCATAAGTTAACGCTGAAGCCGAACGGCCCCAGAAGCAAGCGCTTCGCGCTGGGACCTGGGCGCTGGCCGCACTCCGCAAAGCTCCGTACGATGAAGCTGTGCGGTCAAGACGGCCGCTTTCCCAGGGCGCTAGAGGCGAAAATGAGCGAGATCAGCCGGAAAAACTTCCTCGGATTGGGAACCGCCGCCGCCGCCGGACTGGCCGCCGGCTGCGCTCCACCGTCGGCCCCCGGGGGCCTCGCGCCCGACCTGATCGTAGTCAACGGCAATGTGCTCACCCAAGACGACGCTCTCCCTGCCGCGGAGGCCTTCGCAATCAAGGATGGCCGCTTCGTCGCCGTGGGATCCGACGACGACGTTCGCAACCTCGCGGCCGCTGGCACCGAAGTCTTGGACGCCGCCGGAGGCACGGTCGTTCCGGGCTTCATCGACGCCCATTCGCACCCCTCTAGCGCCGGGCTCAACGCGCTCTAGACTGTCGACACCAACCTGGGCAGTATCGCCAGGATGCAGGAGGCGCTGCGAACACGGGCCGCCGAGACGCCGCCGGGCGAGTGGATCGACGGTTTCATGTACGACGACACCAAGCA
>JAYZBT010000344.1:0-16983 GCA_036338615.1 Gemmatimonadota bacterium | reverse complement strand
AGCCATCCACGACTCGTGAGACGCGAACTCCGCGTGTGCGACCCCACGGGTCGGCCTTCACGGGCTCGACGTCGACCCCCACCCAGGCACGGATCACGTCTCCGGTTCGCAGCAGGTCGTCCGCGATACGCAGCGCCCGGTCGATTGGGATCGCGAACCCCAGACCCTCGCTGCCACCGCTGCGCGAGATGATCGACGCATTGATGCCGATCACTTCGCCAGCGGCGTTCACCAGCGGGCCACCTGAGTTGCCCGGATTGATGGAGGCGTCAGTCTGGATCATTCCGAAGTAGAAGCTGCCGTCATCCGAGGAGGGGACGATGTTGCGGTTCACAGCAGAGACCACACCCGCGGTGACCGTGGGCTCGGTATCGGAGGCGTAGTTTCCCAGGGGATTCCCTATCGCGAGTGCCCATTCGCCGATCATGAGCCCCTCGACGGTTCCCACCGGGGCGAAGGGCAGGTCCGAGCCCTGGATGCGGAGTACCGCGATGTCCGCGACGGGGTCGGTGCCGACCACGGTGGCGTCGAAGTCCCGTCCACCCGGTAGGGTGACGCGTATCTGGTCCGCACCGGTGATCACGTGGTCGTTGGTGAGGACAATCCCGTCGCTGCGGACGATTACGCCCGAGCCGAAACCGGCGCTTCGCTGTAGTCCTCCGGGGGGCATCAGGAAGCTCTCGTAGCGCGTGCGTGGCCGAACCGCCTGGGTCCGGATCACGCTGATGCTCACCACGGAGGGGGCCACCCGGTTTGCCGCTCGGACGATGGCGGTCGTACGGCTCTCGGTCAGCTGGGGGGAAGCCGCGGTCACGGCGGCGGCCGCCGCCGGCGTCTCCAGCGCCACACCCGACGGCCCCTCCGCGGCCAGGGCGGAGTTCCCTTCGGAGTCACCAGCGAAGCTCGCCAAGGACGCAGCGTCAGCCGTCTCCCGGTCACATGCCGGAAGGCACATCGCCGCCGCGAATAGTCCGATCAGAGCGCTTCTAGAGCTTCGCACCAAGCTTGTCCCAATCCGCAATGAATCCGTCGAGCCCGCGGTCGGTCAGCGGGTGCTTGCTCAGCTGCCAGAGCACCTTCGGCGGAATCGTGCAGCAGTCCGCCCCCAGCATCATCGACTCCACGACGTGCAGGGGGTGGCGAATCGATGCGGCTAGAATCTGCGTCTCGTACCCGTATCGGTCGTACACCTGCCGAATCTGATGGATCAGGTCCATGCCTTCGCCCGAAATATCATCGATTCGCCCGACGAACGGTGACACGTAGGTCGCCCCCGCCTTGGCCGCCAACAGCGCCTGCGACACGGAGAAGCAGAGCGTCACGTTCGTCCGATGACCTTCGGCGCGCAGATCCCGACACGCCTTCAGGCCGTTCTCGGTGAGTGGGACCTTCACCACCGCATTTTCGTGGATGGCGGCCAGCTTTCGCCCCTGTGTGACCATGGTTTCTCGGTCGAGCGCTACCACCTCGAGGCTGATGGGACCGTCCACGATCTCGCAGATCTCCAGGTAGATCTCTTTGGGATCTCGGTCGCCGGCGACTTTCGCGATGAGTGACGGGTTGGTCGTGATACCATCGACGAGGCCCGCGTCCGCGGCGCGGCGGATTTCGTCCAGGTCGGCGGTGTCGAGGAAGATCTTCATGTGGTGGCGGTGCTCCGTGTAGGTGAAGAGGCAGGCGGTTCATCCGCCAGTAGGGTGCTCTCGGGGTACTCCACGTGGGCGAGGAAGAGCCCTTCGGGAGGCGCGGGTGGCGACGTGGTCAGTCCCCCACTCGCAGTAAGGAGTGCAGCGAGGTCCGTGGCCGGTCGGCGGTGCCGCGCGATGTCGACCATGGTGCCCACCAGGTAGCGGACCATGTGATGCAGGTATCGGTCCGCGGTAATATCGAAGCGCACCCCCAGCTGCCAGTCGGTCCAGACCGCGGCGGCCACGACGCACTCGTATCCCCGCTCGGGCTGGCCGGCCTTGGCGAACGCCTCGAAGGAGTGTCGCCCGAGCAGTCTCTCTGCCGCGGAGGCCAACCGCTCGCGGTCGAGTGCCTCGCCCAACGCCCAACACTGGCTTCGCTGGAATGGCGACTGCGCCTGCTCGTCGAGGCCGACCCGGTACGTGTATCTGCGGGCGATGGCGTCGTAGCGGGGGTGAAAGTCGAGCGCCGCTCTCCGCACCGATTCGACCCAGATCTCCCGTGGCAGTGTCGCGTTCATGGCCTTCCGCAGTTTCGCGGTAGTCCAACGCGCGGGCATGTCGACCGAGGCAACTTGTCCGGTAGCGTGCACACCCGTGTCGGTGCGGCCAGAACCGATGACCGTGGTCGGGGCGTCCGCGAGCGTGCTCAGAGCAGCCTGGAGATCGCCCTGGACGGTGCGTTGATCCGGCTGGAACTGCCATCCACGGAAGGCTGAACCGTCGTAGTGAACGATGAGCTGAAATCGGGTTGTATCGGGGGCTTCCACCGCGAAAAGGTAGATTCGCGCTGATGGATGTCAAGCGATACGTGCCGCGTACTCGATTGGCCGAAAAACCGTACGGAGCTTAGGATTTCCACCTCGTTCGAGTGGCCTTGGGATTTGGAGCCAGTGCGTGTCGGAGAAGCAAGACGGTGTGGACCTCAAGGAACTCATCGCCAAGGTCGTAGAGGGCGCGCATCTGAGTCCTGAAGAGGCCGAAGCGGCGTTCGATTGCTTCATGGCCGGGTCGGCTACCCAGATAGAAATGGCGGGCCTGCTCGTGGGCCTCCGCACCAAGGGGGTACAGCCGAAGGAGGTCGCGGCGGGCGTACGCTCGCTGAGGAAGGCCATGGTGCCGGTGTGGTCGGCGGACCCTTCTGTTCTCGTGGACACGGCCGGCACCGGAGGCGGGGCGGTCACGACGTTCAACATCTCGACAGCCGCGGCTCTTGTTGCGGCCGGCGCCGGCGTGTCCATGGCGAAACACGGCAACCGGTCGTTCACATCACGATGCGGGAGTGCCGACGTGCTGGAGGCGCTCGGGGTTGCGATCGACCTCACACCGGAGCGGATGGGCGAGGTGCTCGCCGAGGCGGGCATCGTGTTCATGTTCGCGCCGCTGCTACATCCGGCGATGCGGCATGTGGGTCCCGTCCGCCGCGGCCTCGGCATCACGACCGTCATGAACGTGCTCGGTCCGCTCACCAACCCCGCGGGAGCTCAGCGACAGGTGATCGGCGTGGCAGACCCGAGGTTGATCGACCTCGTCGCGGAAACGCTCCGGGTCCTCGGCCACCTGCGGGCGCTGGTTGTGCATGGAGAGCCAGGGATGGACGAGATCAGCCCATCGGGCAGCACTCATGTCGCCGAACTCACCGAGGCAGGTCTCACGCGCTCGACGGTCACGCCTGAGCAGCTCGGACTCGAGAGGGCCGATCCGGCGTCGCTGGCGGGAGGTGACCCATCGGACAATGCTGTCGTGATCGAGCGAATTCTGGATGGCGAACAAGGCGGGCGCAGAACGGCGGCGGTCATGAATGCGGCAGCAGCCATTTTCGTCGGGGGCACCGTCGCTTCCCTCGAGGAAGGGGTTCGAATGGCAGAGGCCAGCATCGACGGTGGGGCTGCTGCTGCGTCGCTCCAACTGCTGCGGGACGTGAGCAACGCGCCGTCCGGGTGAGGAGCTTCCCGTGGTCTTGCCGGGCAACGGTGGCACCGTGATCGAGGTCGTATCCGCCACGTTGCGCCTCGATTCCGAAGCCTAGTGTGTCAGCATCGATTCAGAAGCTGACCCGGTAGGGCGGATCTAGTACTTGCGAATCACCCCCACGACGATTCCCTGGACCTGTACGTCGGCGGCATCCACCAGGATCGGTTCCATGGTCGGGTTCGCCGGCTGCAGACGAATCCGTCCTCCGGGCTCGCGATATAGCTTCTTGACGGTAGCAGCTTCGCCCGAGACCAGAGCGACGACCATCTGACCGTCCTCTGCTGATTCCTGCGCTTGCACCACGATGTAGTCGCCGTCTCGGATTTGCTCCTCGATCATCGAGTTCCCCTCGACGCGGAGCACATAATTGTCCTTTTGTCGTCGAACCATGTCCGGGGGGACGGCCAGCGTCTCGTTGTCCTGAACGACCTCGATGGGCAGGCCCGCGGCGACTGCACCGAGTAGCGGGAGTTCGACAGTGGGCTGGCCCTGACCAGGGCTCAACAACTCGATGGATCGGCTCTCGTTGTAGGACTTTCTTATGTAGCCTTTCCGCTCCAGATTGCTCAGATGCTCGTGCACCGTTGCGAGCGACGCATACCCGAAGGACTCAGCGATCTCCTCGAAGCTCGGAGCATAGCCTTGGGCGGCGATGAATTCGCTGATGTAGTCTAGGATTTCCTTCTGCCGCTTCGTCAGGGGCATTTCTCCACCCTCCGTTTCCGAGTCAACCCGAACAGGAACCGAAGTAAGGATACCCGAACTTTGCCCGAAACGCAAGATTCCGCCTCGCTTCCCGGGGTCCTCGCCGAGATCGTGCGGACCAAGCGCGAGGAGCTTGCGGTCCTACGCGAGCGGATGTCCGAGCTCGAAGCGCTCCTCGATCGAGCTCCGCCCGTGCGGGACTTTCGTGCGGCCCTTACCAGGCCCGGGCAGGTGGCCCTTATCGCGGAGTGCAAGCGGCGCTCACCCGGAGCCGGGCCCATTCGCCCGGGGCTCGAGCCTGGCGACCTGACGCGCTGCTACGAGAGTGCGGGAGCCGCTGCGCTCAGCGTACTCACCGACGAGCGGTACTTCGGGGGCTCGAACGGGGACTTGATGGAGGCGCGAAAAGCGACGGAGATCCCGATCTTGCGAAAGGACTTCACGCTCGATTCGCTTCAGGTCCAGGAGGCCCGCGCGGTGGGTGCCGACGCGGTTCTACTGATCGTGCGAATCCTCAGCGACGAGGCGCTCGGGGTCTTGCTCGCCGAAGCCGAGACCCTGGGCATGCAGGCGCTCGTCGAGGTACACGACGCACACGACTTGGATCGCGCGCTGCGGGCGGGCGCCGGAATCGTCGGCATCAACAATCGCGATCTTGCCACCTTCACCAGTGATCTCGGCACCACGTTGACGTTGCTCGAGCAGATTTCTTCCGATGCGGTCGTGGTTTCCGAGAGCGGGATTCGTGATGTCCAGGACGTGGTGCGTCTCGGGCGTGGCGGGGTCGACGCGATCCTCGTGGGAGAGACCCTGCTGAGAGCTCCGGATCCCGGGGCGGCGGCCGCGGAGCTTTCCCGGGTGCCACGAGTGGAGCGCTCGTATGCGTGAGCAGCCTCTTGGACCTCCCTTGGTGAAGATCTGTGGACTGCGTCGCCGGGAGGATGTGGTCATGGTGGACGAGCTGGGGGCGGATTTCGTGGGCGTTCTGTTGACCCCCGGCTTCTCGCGAAGCATCGATCCTCGAAGTGTGGGTCGATTGCTCGAAGGGGTGCGCGCGCGGGCTGTGGCCGTTCTGGTCGACGAGTCTGCGGACGATGCTCGACGCAAGGCGGAGGCGCTGGATGCGGAGGTGATTCAGCTGCACGGCCGTGAACCCCCGGAGGTTCTGGAAGCGCTGGCCAGACCCGGTATGTGGACTCTTTGGAAAGCGGTCCGCGTGCGCACCGTCCAGGACGTCGCCAACGCGGTCGATGAGTATCGTGGACTCGCGGACGGCATTCTGCTCGAGGGATGGAAGGCGGGGGTGGTCGGGGGCGGCGGCGTCCGTCTCGAGCTCGACGCCCCCCCTGTACGCGAACTGTTCGAGGGCGATCAGCATCTGATACTGGCGGGCGGTCTGACTCCGGTGAACGTAGGCGCCGTGATCGAGAGCTTCGAGCCCGACGTGGCCGACGTGTCCTCTGGTGTCGAATCCGTGGCAGGAGAGAAGGATCCGGCTCTGGTGCGACAATTCATTTCGGCCGCACGGCCCGTGCGGCCACCAATCGGTGTCCGACCCGCTGGACACGAGGCCAGCCGGTGAGCGCGTATACGTCTACAGACCCAGGGGCCACGCACGCCGGCCGCTTCGGAGCGTTTGGCGGTCGCTACGTTCCCGAGACGCTGATCCGAGCGCTCAACGAGCTCGTCGCCGCATACGCGGAAGCCAAGGCCGATCCCGAGTTTCGAAGGGCCCTGGAGGACCTGCTCACGAACTTCGTGGGGCGGCCCACGCCTCTCTACCGGGCCGAGCGACTCGGGGCAGCAATCGGTCATCCCGCGGTCTATTTGAAGCGCGAGGATCTGAATCACACCGGTGCACACAAGATCAACAACACGATCGCTCAGGGGCTGCTGGCGAAACGAATGGGCAAGCCCCGCATCATCGCGGAGACGGGCGCGGGCCAACACGGGGTGGCGACCGCGACCGCGTGCGCGCTCTTCGACCTCGAGTGCGTGGTATACATGGGCGAGGAGGACGTCGAGCGGCAGGCCCTGAACGTCTACCGCATGGAGCTCCTGGGGGCCGAAGTGCGCACGGTCTCGTCGGGGACCAGAACGCTCAAGGACGCCACCAACGAAGCCATCCGTGACTGGGTCACCAATGTTGCGGACACCCACTACATCATCGGGTCGGTCGTTGGGCCGGACCCCTTCCCACGCATGGTCCGCGACTTCCAATCGGTGATCGGCAGGGAGGCCCGCGAACAGGTACTCGAGGCGGAGGGCCGGCTTCCCGAGGTGGTGGTCGCCTGCGTCGGGGGAGGGTCGAACGCCATGGGCATGTTCCACACGTTCGTCCCGGACGACACCGTTCAGCTCGTCGGAGTCGAAGCCGCAGGGGAGGGCCTCGAGACAGGCCTACACTCGGCGTCGCTCAGCGTGGGGAGCCCCGGTGTCCTGCACGGCTCGCTGAGCTATCTTCTCCAGAATTCTGATGGACAGGTGGCGCCAGCCCACTCGATTTCAGCGGGGCTGGACTACCCCGGGGTCGGTCCGGAACACTCGTACTTGAAGGATCAGGGCCGCGCGACGTACTCTTCCGTCACCGATCGGGAAGCGATGGAGGCCTTCCATCGTCTCTCACAACTGGAGGGAATCATTCCCGCGCTGGAATCTGCTCACGCCATCGCCTACGTGCTCCGTGAAGGGGCCGCGTACGCCGAAGGCGGACCGTTGCTGGTCTGCCTCTCCGGTCGCGGTGACAAGGATGTCGCCCACATCGCCCGCGTCGAAGGACGTGGCTCGTTGTTATAGGCTCGCGGCTTTGACGGATCCGGCGACCGGCGTGTCCCCTGTCGGGACGCTCGTCATCCCGGGTACGCGCGAGTTCGGCGTCGTGTCGCAGGTCAATCCTGATCCGGACCTATTGCACCGACCCACGGTTCGCGTCATTTCCGACGCCATGGGCGTGCCGCTCGCCGAGCCGCTTTCGGTGGATCTGGCCAAGGTCGATCCGGCCACCGGTGTGCGCCGGACCATCGTCAAGACCACCGATCCGCAGAAATACGGGATCCGTGTCAGCGACTACTTGCTCGCTTGATCTCCCGGGTCTTCGAGGCTCGCCGGGCGCAAGGCCGAGCCGCACTCGTTCCGTACGTGACCGCCGGATATCCCGAGCTCGATTCGACGGTCCCGCTGTTGGAGGCCTTGGCGGCATCGGGGGGTGACGTGCTCGAATTGGGGATCCCCTTTTCCGATCCGCTCGCCGATGGCCCTACGATCCAGCTGTCCTCGTTCACGTCGCTCGAGAATGGGACGACCGTAGGGTCCGTTCTGGCCGACGTGCGCACGTTCCGCTCGCGTAATGAGACCCCTGTGGTGCTCATGACCTACCTCAACCCGGTGCTGCGATTCGGCGTGGATGCCTTCCTGGCGGAGGCCATGGAGTCCGGCGTGAACGGCGTGCTCCTGACCGATCTGCCAACCGGGGCGGATCCGAGCTTGGAGGCGCAGGTCTCCGAGTCGGCGCTCGACCTCATTCGACTCGTGGCGCCCACGACGGCGCCGGATCGAGTACCCGAGGTCGCCGAGGGCGGATCTGGCTTTCTCTACTATATCTCTCGAACGGGCGTCACTGGGGCACAGTCCGAGTTGGGGGACACGGTCGCGGAGGAGGTCCGCGGGGTTCGAGCGGCCGTGTCACTGCCGGTCGCGGTAGGGTTCGGTATCTCCACCCCGGATCAGGCCGCCGAGGTTGCGTCTGTTGCGGATGGCGTCGTCGTGGGGAGTGCGCTGATTCACGCGCTCTCGAGTGGAGGGATCGATGAGGCGGCGAGTTTTCTCTCGACGATGCGATCCGGCATGGACGCGCGCTAGCCGGAGTCGCTCAGCGCATCGATCACGTCTGGATCCGGCTCGACGAAGATCGTCTGCACGCGATCCGGTACGACAGAGCCCGGCGAAGCGCCTCGCGGCTTGCGCACATACTTGCGCAACGTCCAGTCGACCGGGGCGCTGCCCGACGTGCGCGATTTGGAGTGCAGAGCTGCGAGGACCGCGGCTTCCTCGAGGTCTCGGGCGGGAGGCTTCCCTGGTCCGTTCCACCTCAGGATGACGTGGGCCCCCGCCGAGTGCCGGGCGTGTAGCCACACGTCGTTCGGGGCGGAGTGGTGGAACGTAAGGTCGTCGTTGTGACGAGCGCCGCGTCCCACACGGATCTCGATACCGCCCGAGCTCCTGAAGCGGCGGTACGGCGGGAGTTGTTCGATCTGACCCCTTCTGGCCGCGACGACGTCACTGGGTAGAGCGGCTTCGATCTCGTCCCCCGACACCTCTTCCGATGCGACGCGATCGAGTAATGCGCGCAGAGTCGTCAGCTCCGCCTCGGCTTGCTCGGCGAGATCGGGCAGCCGCTTCCGCGCTCGTTTCGCCCGGCCTGCGCGGTCGTAGTACTTGCTGGCGTTTGCCTGCGCGGTCAGGGCGGGGTCGAGCTCCACGACGATGTTCCCCCCGTCGAAGTCTTCGACCGTCGCACTCGCGCATCCACTGGGGATGTCGGAGTAACGGGCCAGGATGAGATCACCGATGCCTCGCAGCCGATCTTCGTCCGGTAGGCCTTGCAACTCGGCGATCAAACGACTCACCCGCCGTTCCCCCTGCTTGATCGCGCGTTCGAGGCGGCGGAGCAGGGTCGGATCGAGCAGTGTGGCTCTCGATCCCTCGGTCCCCTCGGCCTCGGCCATCCCAGCGAGCGCGGCGAGCAGTGAATCCATCGACTCCGCTTCTTCGCCCGGCAGCCGGAACGGGTACGGTTGGAATCCAAGAGGCGAGCGCATCAGCACGGGTTCGGTGGAGGCGTCCTCGCCCGCCCAACGCGTCCAGAGCTCTCGTCCGCCTCCCGGCGATGCGTCGAGCAACGCCTCGGAATTCAGCGGAGATGTCCAGGCAATGTTGGAGATCAATCTCTTGCGACGTTCCTTCTCGTCGACCCCCGCAGAAAGTGATCGCCAGTCGTCGTCTCCGATGCCTTCGTCGATCCCGTGCCTCCGTGAGGGCTCGGGCAGGGCGTAGGGGGTTCCCACGCGGAGGGTTCGCTTCCCCATACGCGTGTGCAGGAGGTGCCGAATGACTCGCTCTGGGCCGTCCGTCACGACGCAATTCCATTGATTGCCCAGCAGTTCGATCACCAACTCTCGAGCCCGTCGCCTACCGCGCACCGGCATCAGCTCGAACACGACGAGTCGTTCGTCCGGGGGGGCGTAGACGCGGCGCACTCGGGTCGGCAGCTTGATGGCGTCCGTCCCCGGCTTAGCGGCGGAGAACATCTGCACGTAGCCCCGGGTGGGGTGCAGCCGCCACAGTAGCGTCGCGTCTCGGAAGAACAGCACCACGTCTCGCTGTACTCCGTCCAGTCGGATCGCCAGGAGTCGCGAGCGTGCTAGGCGTGCGTCCAGCTCGCGGGCTGTATGGCGCACGAGCAGAGCGTCCCATCGCATTGGCATCTTGGAAGCTAACCACCCCCATGGTTCCTCGGACCAGGGCAAATCCTGATATGCGTACTTCTAACCTGAACGGGAAAAGCCCATGTTTAGCTGTGAATACCGATCTGCACCCCATCATAGAGGCCGCGGCCGAAGGCACGCTGCCGGACTGGGCGACGGTTAGCTCAGCCCGTCGCGCACACATGGTTTGTGTGTCCGAACTGGTGGGAGCCTGGGCGGACGCACTCGATCTCTCGCGATCGGACCGACTTCGGTGGCGCGCGGTCGGGTACCTGCACGACGCGCTTCGCGAAGTCTCGCCTGACGAGCTACGGCCCGAAGTGCCCCCGCGGTACCGGTCCCTGCCCGGGCGGCTGCTCCACGGTCCCGCCGTCGCAGGGCGCTTGCGCGGGTTGGGCGTGCACGATTCTGAGCTACTCGCCGCCGTGACGTACCACACCACGGGGCACGAGTCGCTCGGCGCGATGGCGCGCGCGCTATACGCAGCCGACTTCCTGGAGCCGGGCCGCACTTTCAGTCGCGAGTGGCGGGCGGGGCTCCGCGATCGCATGCCCACCGAACTCGACCATGTGACCCGCGAGATCGTGGCCGCCCGGATCAGTCATGTCGTGGATCGCGGGATCGACTTGCTTCCGGACACGGTGGCGTTCTGGAACGTTTTGGCGGCAGAGGGATGAGGAGGAGGGCTCGGAAGCGGATCGCCCGGTCGCGGGACCGGTCGCGGAGCGTCCGTTCGAGAGTTTTGACCGGCGCTGTGATGGCCGCGGTGGTGATCGCGATCGGCTTCGTGGTCGTGGCCGGTCGCCGATCGGTAGAGTTGCCCGTGCCCGGGGTCCTGGACGCCCGAGGGCGCGTCCCAGCCGGGACTCGCATCCGCGTCGAGGTCTTGAATGCGAGCGAAGTCTCCGGTCTGGCACGGGACGCCACCGAGGTCCTTCGCGAAGCCGGCTTCGACGTTGTGACCTTCGGTAACGCTGGAGTCTCCGACGCGGACACCTCGGTGGTCTTCGACCGTGTCAGTCGGCCGGAAATCGCGAGGGCCGTTGCGGACGTACTCGGAATCCATAACGTCCGGAGCGAACCGGACTCGAATCTCTACGTCGATGTGTCCGTATTGCTTGGAAGCGAGTGGCACCGCCCGGACGCATCAGCGGTGGCTGAAGGCGGTCGATCAACGACGCGTCCCATCGGAGGCCAGGGGTATTGATGGCGAAAAGAAAAGGTGACGCTCGGGCGGCGGGCCAGGACGGTGCTGGAGAGCCCGGCGACTCGAAAGAGGACGGGCCGCCGCAAAACGTGGCCGCGGAGTGGGCGAAGTCGCTCGTCATCGCAGGACTCCTCTTCGTCTTTCTGCGCTCCTTCCTCGTGCAGACGTTCGTAATCACGTCGGGTTCGATGGAGGAGACCTTGTTGGTGGGCGATATGCTGGTCGTGAATCGAGCCTCGATCGGTTCATACATTCCGCTCACATCCGTGCGGATTCCCGGCTACTCGAGCCCCAAGCGAGGAGACGTACTCGTCTTCGATCCGCCCCACGAGGAGACTCTGAAGCTCGTAAAGCGCCTCATCGGCGTGCCCGGGGACACGCTTCGCATGGCGAACCGAGTCTTGTATGTGAACGATGAAGCGCTCGACGAGCCCTACCTCAAGCACAGCGATGTGGGTGACGAATCGCACCCTTGGATGGATTGGCAGCGGGCATACCTACTGCCTGGCGCGGACCGGCGGACCTATGCACCGACCCGGGACAATTGGGGACCGCTCGTGATCCCGGAGGACCGGTACTTCATGATGGGGGACAACCGGGAGACGAGCCTCGACTCGCGGTACTGGGGCCTGCTCGAGGGCTGGCGGCTGGAGGGCAGGGCGGTCTTCACCTACTTCTCCTACAACAAGGACTCGTACCGGCCTTTCCCGTGGCTGCGCGAGATCCGGTTCGGCCGCATTGTGCGACCCATCAGGTAGCGCTTCGGGCGCGGCTTCCGCTACCCACCCCTCTGGATCTGAACCAACGTGTGGGCCTTGAGTTGTCCGCACGCGGCCGAGATGTCGCGTCCGCGGGTCTCCCGCACGGCCACGGATACGCCTGCGGCCTCGAGGACCCCGGCGAAATGCTCGATGCGCTCTGGGTCCGAGGGGCGCCAGTCCTGGTACGGGATCGGGTTGTAGGGGATGAGATTGACGAAGGCGCGCACCTGGTTGGCGAGGTCCGCCAGCTTGGGAGCCAGTGAGGTTTCGTCGTTGATGCCGTCGATCATCGTGTACTCGAAGGTGATGCGCTTGCCGCCCCCGTCGTCGAATTTCGCGAGAGCGTCCAGCACCTCCGGAAGCGGATGCCTCTTCTCCAGCGGGATCAACGAGCCGCGGAGTTCGCTCTCCGGCGCGTGCAAGGAGAGCGCGAGACGGAACTGCTCGGGGCGTTCGGCGAGCTCGAGAACCCCTGGCACCACACCCACGGTCGATACCGTGATCCGTCGCGCACCGACGCCATACCCTTGGTTCAGGATCGTGAGCGACGGATGCACGGCCTTGCGGTTTGAGAGCGGTTCTCCCATCCCCATGTACACGATGTTCGTGATCGAGCCTCGACCTTCTCGCTCGGCCCACCGGCGCGACGCTCGGTACTGGGACACGATCTCGCCAGCGGTGAGTTGTCTGTCGAAGCCACCCCACCCGGTCGCGCAGAACGTGCAAGCCATCGCGCAGCCGGCCTGGGAGGACAGGCACAGCGTCAACCGCTTCTTGGTTGGGATCAGGACAGACTCGATCAACTCACCATCCGCGAGCCGCCACAGATGTTTCGCGGTGCCGTCCTTGCTCAGGTCGATCTTGTCCAACTCGGGCTCGGCCAAGACGAAGCGTTCGCTGAGCGCCTCGCGCTCGCTGGAGGGCAGGTCCGTCATCTCGTCGATCGACGCGGCCAGACCCTCGTAGACCCACCGCTCGACCTGGCCGGCTCGATAGGAGGGCTGCCCCCTTGTCCGAAAGTGCTCTTCCAGCTCGGACGCCAAGGCGTCCGGTGTGAGGGAGAGCAGGTCAATCCGGGGTGATTGTGGCATGCGATGCGTCAATCTTGAAAGGCCCAAGCGGCGCACTTAACTTAGCCGTCGACCTTCAGCCGCTGAAGGCTGCAAATCGCGACCCAGGGGACCAAGTTGCTGACTTCTTGGGGGCCTGTCGCCCTCTGGGCGGCGGTCCTTTTTTTGTTGAGTTCGATGTCGGACCCAGGCCCGGGCTCGATCGAGCTGAACGACAAGCTCGTGCACTTCGTGCTTTACGCCGTGCTCGGCGTGACGCTCTCGCACGCTCGGACTAGCGGCCGGTCGGCTGATCGGGCCGAGGGGCATGGGATGATCGCCCACTGGATCATGATTTCCGCAGGCGTCGCGTACGGCGCGAGCGATGAATGGCACCAGTCCTTCGTACCGGGTCGCGATCCCGATGTTCGCGACCTGCTGGCCGATTCGGCTGGCGTCGTAGCTGGATACATGGCGGGACTCTGGGCGCTCGCCCTCGTATCGCGACGCATTCGGCCCACAACTGAAACCGCAGACTAGTCTGAAAATGTCCGAGATCGAAAACGAACGTACGCAGCTTCGCTCCCGCATGGTGGGAGGTCTTCGAGCCGAGCACGCAGCCGAGCGGGTGGAGCTCGCAGGCTGGGTCCATCGCCGCCGCAATCTCGGCGGCCTGGTCTTCGTGGATCTACGCGATCGGAGTGGACTGGTGCAGGTATCCTTCGGCCCCGACTGGACGGACGCCGCCGCGATGGAGACCGCCGGCCGCATCGGCCACGAGGATGTGATCCGCGTTGTCGGAAGGGTCGAGGTTCGGCCCGAGGGTGCGCGGAACGACGACATCGAGACGGGGGCAGTCGAGGTCAAGGCGGTGACGGTAGAGATCCTCTCTGACGCCGATACGCCTGTGATCCCCGTATATCGCGCACCAGAGGACGAGCTTCCCGCCGAGGAGCTCCGTCTCCAGCACCGGGTTCTCGACCTCCGGCGTCGTGAGCTACAGGAAGTGTTGACGCTCCGGCACAGGCTGACCCTGGCGACGCGTAACTACTTGGACGAGCGCGGTTTTGTCGAGGTGGAGACGCCCATCCTGACCAAGGCGACGCCCGAGGGCGCCCGGGACTATCTGGTACCGAGCCGGGTACACAACGGCGAGTTCTATGCGCTCCCCCAAAGCCCTCAGATCTACAAGCAGATTCTGATGGTCGCGGGCTTCGACCGGTACTTCCAGATCGCGCGTTGTTTCCGAGACGAGGACCTGCGCGCGGATCGACAGCCCGAGTTCACACAAATCGACGTCGAAGCGTCGTTCGTCGAGCCCGAGGACATCTTGGTGTTGATGGAGGGGCTGATGGTTCGCCTGTCTGACATTGCCGGGATCGATGCGTCTTTGCCGTTCCCCCGCCTGACGTGGTCCGATGCCATGGACCGGTACGGTTCGGACAGACCGGACCTGCGCTTCGGCCTCGAGATCGCCGATTGGACGCAGGCGACCGCCTCCCTCGACTTCGGCATCGTGCGTTCGGCGGTGGCGGCCGGTGGACGGGTGCGCGGGATCCGCCTGAGCGGTGGGGCCCGCCTTTCTCGGAGGCAGATCGAGGGGATCGAATCGGAAGCGAAGGCCACGGGGGCCCCCGGGCTCCTCTGGGCCAAGTGCAGCGACGAGGGGACCACGGGGCCCATCGGCAAGTTCTTGCAGCCGGAGCATGCCGCCGCCATGGGCTTGGAGGCTGGCGACCTCGCGTTGGTCGCGGCGGGTCCCGACCGAGTCACGTCGCCCGCGTTGGCGGCGACGCGCACGGCGGCCGTCGCTGCGCTCGGGCTCGAGCCTGAGCGTGAGCACGCGTGGCTTTGGGTCACGGATTTCCCGGTTTTCGACGAGGCGGACGGAGTATTCACCGCGAGCCACCACCCCTTCGTGATGCCCCATGTCGACGACGTGGACCTGCTCGAGACGGACCCCGCCATCGTACGAGGAACCGCCTACGATCTGGTATACAATGGGACCGAGTTCGGATCTGGCAGCATCAGGATCCATCAGCCGGAGCTTCAACGACGCATCTTGCGGGTACTGGGTTTGGGCGATGCAGACATCAAGGAGAAGTTTGGATTCATGCTCAACGCGCTGGCCGCAGGGGCGCCGCCACATGGGGGCATCGCCTTGGGAATGGACCGGATCGTGCAGCGCTTCACCGGATCAGGTAGTCTGAGGGACGTGATCGCCTTCCCGAAGACGACCGCCGCGCGTGCTCTTTTCGAAGGAGCGCCCACGGCACTGGCAGACGAGCAACTCGCGGAGCTCGGCCTGCAGATCACGAAAAGAGACGGAGGCTGACGCTTCCAGGAGAGAACTTGGCCAACGGCGAAACCATCGTAGAGCATCGGCTCGACGCAGAGGGGGTGGACCCCCTCATGCTGACCGGGGTCACCGATCGCAACCTCCAGGAGATCACCCGCATCTTCGGGATCCGTGTCGTCATGCGCGGCGATCACCTGATCCTCTCCGGGAGCTTGGACTCGGTCGAGAGAGCGGTGCCTGTCGTTCAGCACATGATCGAGCTCTCTCGTCTGCGTGCACCGTTCGACGTGCCCGACATCGGCCGCTTCGCCGACGGAGCGGACGCGCTGGGCCCTGAGGGGATCGTGCATCCGGAGGACGAAGTCCGCATTGCGATCCCCGGTTCGCGGCGGGTCATCAAGCCGAAGTCCGACGGCCAGCGCTCGTACGTGCAGAGGATCCTGAGCAACGACATCGTGATCGGCATAGGCCCTGCCGGAACCGGCAAGACCTATCTCGCGGTGGCCTGCGGCCTCGATGCGCTGTACAAGAAGCGCGTGCGACGCATCATCCTGGTAAGGCCGGCTGTCGAAGCCGGGGAGAATCTGGGCTTCCTGCCGGGAGACCTTCAGGAGAAAGTCGACCCGTACCTGCGGCCGCTTTACGACGCGCTGGAGGACATGATGCCGCCCGACGGCATGCGGCGCGCGCTGGAGGAGTCGACCATCGAAATCGCCCCTCTCGCCTACATGCGCGGTCGCACGCTTTCGGACGCCTTCGTCATTCTCGACGAAGCCCAGAACGCTACCACCGCACAGATGAAGATGTTGTTGACCCGGCTGGGGCTCAACTCTCAAGTCGTGATCACGGGTGATAAAACGCAGATCGACCTTCCGCGCCAGTCCGACTCCGGCTTGCTCGAGGTCGAGCGCATCCTGTCGGGCATCGACGGCATCTCGATCGTGTATCTCGACGCCAAGGACGTGATCCGGCACCGGCTGGTGAAGGAAATCATCAACGCCTACGCGCGCGCATCGCAGGCCGAAGGCCGAGACGCGTGAGTCTTCGGAACGACGGGAACGGAGAGGGTTCCGTCTTGCGGAGACTCTCCGGGGACCCGGGCGGTTCGTTGGGCGCCCGCGTCGCCCACCACGGTGCTCGCATTCTCCTGGTCGTGGTCCTCGCCGGGCTGGTCACGTTCTTCTTTCTGCCCGAGGGTCAGGCGCCCAGCCCGTATGAGGACTGGATCGTGGCCCCGGACGACGTCATCGCCGAATTCGCTTTCGACGTGCCCAAGACGGCGGCGGAGTTGGAGGCCGAGCGCAATTCGGTGCGTGATGCCGTGCCCCCCACGTTCGACTTCGTGACCCAGAATGCCGACACCACGAGGGCCGAGCTCGAAGCCTTCTTCGATCAGCTCGATTCAGCGGCGGTAGACGGAGACCGCGACCGGTTGCAGGGGATTCTTGTTTCCGCGAGTGCGTCCCAGGTAGAATTCATCGTCGACGATTCTGCACGCGCCGCGTTCCGAAACTCTGCGGTATCCGCGACTCGGGATATCCTCGCCCTGGGGGTCGTCGAGGCCACGCGGATGGCTCAGGTCACGACGGACCGGGTCACGATCCGCGAGACGGAAGAACGCTCGATTTCCAAGCTGTCCGAGGACATGCTTACTTCGCGGGACTTTTACGACCAAGCCCGCCTGACGTACGACGCCGCGGCGCTTCCGGCATTGGCGGACCCCCAGGCTGCTAGTCTCTTCCGGAACATCCTCATCGGGCATATGCGGCCCACTTACGTCTTCAACCTGCTGATCACCCAGCAGGACGAGGACGCGG
>JAYZBT010000343.1:0-4614 GCA_036338615.1 Gemmatimonadota bacterium | reverse complement strand
GCATCTTCAGACCGAGTCGCTTGGCGATCACCGGGAGGAAGCTGAGCAACACGAGAAGGGCTCCGGAAATGAGGACCCGCAGTAGCGCGTCTCGCGAGGCTTCTTGCGAGCCGGCGAGCAGCGCGTCCGCGAACATCGTGTATACGAGCGTGCCCGGGAAGATCCCGATCACGGTCGCAAGTGCGTACGTGGGCCAGCGGATCGAGGTCAGGCCCGACGCGAAATTCAATGCGGTGAAGGGGACCGCCGGGATCAGCCTGAGCGTCAGCAATCCGCGAAAGCCGTGATTCTCGGTTGCGCGATCCAAAGCCTGTATGCGCGCGCCCGCGAGCCGCGCCACCCCGTCACGTCCCAGGAATCGCCCGATGCCGAACGCCAGGTTCGCGCCGACGTTCGCGCCGAGCGTCGTGAGCAGCGTACCCCAGAACACGCCGAAAATGGCGCCGCCGGCCAGCGTCAGAGTGGAGCCTGGGATCGCGAGGGCGGTGGCAGCGGCGTAAGCCACGACGTATACCAGCGCGGCCGCAGAGGAGTCTCGCAGCCAATCGATGGCGATCTCGCCACCATCTCGGCTCAGGTATTCGCCGAGAGGGGTGAGTGTCGCCGCAAGCGCCCCGCCCGCCAGGATCAGCACGAGCGCCGCGAGCTTGAGCCATATCCCGCGGCCGCTGCTCACTACTTCAGCCATGAAATCACCTTGGTGAGCACGCGCCCACCGGCGCCGTCGAGCCTTGTCCGACGGTAGGTATTGGATGCGCGCAGAACGCCCTCCACCATGGTCGGATACGGGAAAATCGTGCCCGCGATGTCGTTCAACGTGAGCCGGTTCTTCTTCGCGAGCACCAGCGGCATCAACAGATCCCCGGCGTGCCTACCCAGAATCGAAGCGGCCAGAATGCGCCCCTTCTTGTCCGCGGTGATCTTCACCAGGCCTTTCGTTTCACGGTCCACGATCGCTCGGTCGAGGTCGTCGAAGGGGTAGGTGAACGTGCTGCCGCCGCGCCCCTGTGCTTCCTCGTGAGAAGGGCCCACGTGTGCCAACTCGGGGTCCGTGAAGGTGACGGTTGGCACCGAGTCGTAGTTCACGCGTGCGGAGCCCGGGATCAGCGCGTTGCGCAGGACGGCCTTCGCCATGTGGTCGGCGACGTGCGTGAATTGCATCCCGCCCGTGACGTCGCCCGCAGCCCAGACGCCGCGGTTCGAGGTGCGCAGGCGGTCGTCCACGGCGACCGCTCCGCCCCGAGTTTCCACGCTGGCGTTCTCCAGGGCGAGTCCTTCCGTGAGCGGCTTTCTTCCCGTGGCGACGAAGATTTCGCCCACGACGACTCGCTCGCCGCTGTCGGTGACCACGACCTTGGAGTCGCCGCCCGCCTCGACTCGCTCCGCGCGGGTTCCAAGCCGAAAGTCGATGCCTTCGGCCTCCATGATCGACTGCAGGTGGCGCGCGAGCTCAGCGTCGTCTCCGGGGAGGATCCTCGGCGTCATCTCGATGACCGTGACCGACGAGCCCAGGCGCGCGAAGACCTGAGCCATTTCGAGTCCGATGGGGCCGGCGCCCAGAACCGCGATCCGGCTCTCGAGCTCGTTCCTCTCGAAGAGCGTGTGGTGGTTCAGGTAGCCGGCTTCCGCCAGGCCCGGAATCGGTGGGGCCACGGGTAGCGCGCCGGTCGCGAGCACGATGCGCTTCGACTTGAGTCGACCCACGCCTTCGACCTCGACCGTATCGGGCGACACGAAGTGGGCTGTACCGAACTCGACGGTGACGCCCATGTCCCGAAAGCGTTGCGGGTCGTCGTGGTGTTCCACGACCCCACGGGCTTCCCGCATCCCCGCCATGACCGAAGAGAATGCGTGGGCCGGCGCCGCGGCCGTGAGACCCAGCTTGTCGGCGTGCCTCATGGCGTGCGCGAGCCGTGCAGACGCGATGAGGGCCTTGGAGGGCACGCAACCGGTCCACAAGCAGTCGCCTCCCAGCGCCGCCTTTTCCACGAGGGCTGCGCGCACGCCGAGATAAGCGGCGCCGGCGGCGGAGACGAGCCCGGCCGTGCCACCGCCGATCGCGATCAGGTCGTACTCTTTTGGCTGCATCCCTCGAAGTTCCTGCTGGGAGACGACTCGCCGAAGAGCGCTCCGGGGCCCTTGCTGACTCGGGATCAATGCGCGACCGCACTCAGGCGGCTCCCGGCCGTGATCGATGCCCCTCATATACGGGCCCTCGGGTCGTCCCACCAGGGTATGCTGCTGTCCCGTCCGGGGCGCTACCTTGCCATCTACCGAGAATGACTCCGCAAAGACTTTCGCTTTCTCTTCGGGTTCTATACTTTGCTGTCGAACGCCCCAGGATTGGTGGTATCGTTTCGTGGCATCGCAAGGACGGAGGCGAGATGGCAACGGCGCAAATGACTGACAAGAACGAGCAAAAGAAGGTCGATCAGAGGCAGAAGGCACTGGGTACCGCACTCACGCAGATCGAGCGCGCCTTCGGGAAGGGCGCGATCATGCGCATGGGTGAAGAGGGCTTCGCCAGCGGTGTAGAGGCCATTCCCACCGGCGCATTGAACCTCGACGCGGCCATCGGCGTCGGCGGGATGCCGCGAGGCCGGATCAGCGAGATCTACGGTCCTGAATCTTCGGGAAAGACGACACTCTGCCTGCACGTGATCGCGAATGCTCAGAAGCTGGGTGGGATCGCCGCCTTCATAGACGTCGAGCACGCACTCGACGTTGGATACTCGAGGAAGCTGGGCGTGGACGTCGACAACTTGCTCGTGTCGCAGCCCGACACGGGCGAGCAGGCGCTCGAGATCGCTGAAGTGCTCATTCGCAGCAATGCGATCGATGTGGTGATTATCGACTCCGTCGCCGCGCTCGTCCCTCGGGCCGAGATCGAGGGCGAGATGGGCGACACGCACGTCGGTCTCCAGGCGCGCCTCATGAGTCAGGCGCTGAGGAAACTCACGGGCGCCGTGAGCCGGTCGAACACGGCGGTGATCTTCACCAACCAGATTCGCGAAAAGATCGGCGTGATGTTCGGCAGTCCGGAGACGACATCCGGGGGCCGCGCACTGAAGTTCTATGCGTCCGTTCGGTTGGATATCCGACGCATCGGCGCCATCAAGGACGGCCAAGACGTGATCTGCAATCGCACACGGGTGAAGGTCGTGAAGAACAAGTGTGCGCCGCCCTTCCGTCAGGCGGAATTCGACATCCAGTACGACCAGGGCATCAGCCACCACGGCCTGTTGGTCGACCTGGGCGTCGAGCACGAGATCGTCGACAAGTCGGGCTCCTGGTTCTCCTACGGCGACCTGCGCTTGGGTCAGGGTAAGGAGAACTCCAGACTCTTCCTGATCGAGAACCCCGACATCGCCGACGAGATCGAGACGCGGCTCCGCGCAACGCTCGGCCTTCCCGGCGCCGATGCTGACCAGCCTGAGACGGCCGGCGCAGACCCGGAACCCACCGCCAAAAAAGTTACGGAGGCAGGGGCCGACTAAGCCTCGATTGCGAGCAGTCCTCGAGGCCCCGGACCGCCCCATTGGTCCGGGGTCTTCGTATTCAGCCATCCCCGACCGCCAACCGTCCCAACGAAGCCAAGGGTCGGGGGAGTGGGTAGGCATTGCGCTCAGAGCCCGCGCGCACCGCCCGCGACCCAAGGGGCTAGCGGAGGTGGCAGGGCAGGGTTGGGCAAGGCAGCCCCGCAGCGGCAGGCGACGAACCAACGGTCAAGCCGCGCATCCAGACGCCCTCAGGATCCGAGATCGGCGGAGGGGCGGCGAGGGCAGTGCCTTCCCGCACCCCATCCACACACACACCGTATCGCGAAGTACTCCCCCAACCCGTTACCCTTAGGACTGCCCAGAACACAAGCAGCTTCCCCGCGAATCGACCCATGAAAACCCCCGAGATCCGACAGCGATTCCTCGACTTCTTCAAGGAGCGGGGTCATGAGGTCCGCCCGAGCTCTTCCCTCGTTCCGGCGGACGACCCCACGCTGCTCTTCACGAACTCGGGCATGGTTCAATTCAAGCACATTTTCTTGGGACAGGAACAGGTCCCGTACAAGCGGGCTGTCACCTCTCAGAAGTGCGTACGCGCGGGCGGAAAGCACAACGATCTCGAGGAGGTGGGGATTTCGGCCCGCCACCACACGTTCTTCGAGATGCTCGGCAATTTCTCCTTTGGTGACTACTTCAAGGAGGAAGCGGTCGAGTTTGCTTGGGAGCTGATGACGGAGGTGTACGGACTCGATCCCGACCGGTTCTATGCCACGGTCCATCACACGGACGACGAGGCGGCCCGCCTGTGGTCCACCAACGTGGGGCTCGCCGCAGATCACATCTACCGGTTGGGCGACAAGGACAATTTCTGGCAGATGGCGGACACGGGTCCATGTGGTCCATGCTCCGAACTGCACTATGACCTGCGCGAGAATCCGACGCCGGTGACCAGCACCGAAGAGTTCGTCGAACTCAACGAGGCAGGCACCATCATCGAACTCTGGAACCTCGTCTTCATGCAGTTCGACCGGGACGCCTCAGGCGAACTGACGCCCCTACCGGCGGCGTCGGTGGATACCGGCGCCGGACTCGAACGCATCGCCTCGGTCCTGCA
>JAYZBT010000342.1:0-12270 GCA_036338615.1 Gemmatimonadota bacterium | reverse complement strand
GGTCGAGAGGACGCACGGTGTAGCGTCCGCCACCCAGCAGCCTGGTCTTGCTCCGACTCGCGGACCGCAAGATCGCGGCCGCGCCCGCGGTGCCAACCCCCAGAAGGATGGTGGTTCGAAGGACAGTCGCCGACAGCCCGGACTCCGTCACCACGCGCTCCGCCTCACCCTTCGACCTCAGGTATCGGTTCGGCGAGTCCGAGTTCGCCCCGATCACGCTGACGAGGACGATGTGCTGCACTCCCGCGGCCCGGGCCGCCCCGGCCACGGCCGCGGCCGAGGCGACGTTCGCGCTCTCGTACGTCGACGCTTTGCTCTCGATCAGGATCCCGGCGAGATGCACGACGCAGGAGACTCCGTCGAGGGCTTTCTTCAGCCCATCGGCCCTCTGATAGGAAACGATACGGGCCGTTATGCGGGGCGACTCCGGAAGGGATGCGGCGGCGCGCTGCGAACGCACGCACCCGATGGCCTCGAGATCGCCTCGCTCGACGATATGGGCCAACAGGTTCAAACCAACGCTGCTGTTGGCTCCGGTTACGGCGATCGTCACGCTTCTGTGGCTGTCACGTGGTAGGCGGCAATATTCACCAATGTCCCGATGGGCTGCATTGTCGTCTCCGTCTGCCGTTGAGCAGTGAGATGCGAGTCTCGGGAGGGCCCGGTGAGGTGCTCGCGTGCAGGCATCATTGGGGCGCGGGTTAGGCAATGCAACCGCGTGAAGATTGACGAGCCCCCGTGCGTATGCAGCGGCGTTACTCCCATCGAATCGGAGAGCTGGCATGCACGACACAGGTCCAAGCAGCACCCTGTTCAGGCTCCTGTCGCTTCTGCTCCTGGCGGTGCCAGTGGACACGAAGGCGCAGGATACACCCTCGCTCGGCAGGAGATGCTGGCGTCTCGGTAATCGGGCGCGGGAGGCCCGTTTCGCGGGCTACCGCCGTCGGAACATGAAGAAGAGTCCGATGATGGCGAATCCGATCACTGCCTTGAGGATCGCGTCGTTGTCCCACTCGCTTTCTTCACGAGGCTGGCGCTTGCGGACCTCCTGGTCCTGATGGATCGCGCAGTAATCTGCCCCGTCTTGCGCATCCCTCTTGCACTGGTCTCCCTTCTTCGTCGTTCCACTGCACTGAGCCACGGTTTCACCTCCCACAGAGTGTCCAAGTGCATTCTACTACGGATGTGACACCCTGGTGGTTCATCCTCCCTCACATCTGATAGATTCCGTGCCATGCCCTACATCGAGCAAATCGAAGTCGAGGACGCCACTGGACGGCTGAGGGTGCAGTTGGACGAGGCGGTGGAGCGCGCCGGCCGTGTTTGGCACATCGTGCACGTCATGAGCCTCAATCCGGCGGCGATGGACGCGTCTATGAAGCTCTATGGCGCTCTCATGTTCGGGCCGTCGCCGCTCGTTCGCTGGCGGCGAGAGATGCTGGCCGTCGTCACGTCCCAGCTGAACGACTGCTTCTACTGAACTCAGGCGCACGCCGAAGACCTCCGGGAAGAGGTCAAGGAAGTCTTCGATACGGACGCCGCCGCGGACGCGTTCGTGCACGCGCTGGTACGGGGTTGGCGTGAGACCGGCCTGAGCGAGGCCGATCGCGCGCTTTGCTCCTACACGGAAAGGCTGACGCTGCACCAGGGTGACATGGGACCCGAGGACCTCCAGGTGCTCCGCTCCCACGGGTTCGACGACACCGCGATCCACGACGCGACTCAGATCGTGGGATACTTCAACTACATCACGCGTGTCGCGGACGGGTTGGGCGTAGAACCGGAGGATTTTATCCGCCTCTGGGGTGCGGACGACGCCTCAACGGCAGGTTGACCCGCCGGCTATATTCGTGGGCATGGAGACCAAGAGACCAACGAGTCCGGCCGCCGAGGAAATCCTCGGCCAGTATTTCCCCGCGCTCGATCACGGCTTCGTCGCGCTCGTGGACTACATGGGTTCGGACGACGACGTGGAGAGAGCGGCGCGCGTCAGTTACGGATACGGCACCCGAAAAGTGTCGGCCACGCGTGGCCTCGTTCGGTACCTGCGTCGGCACCGCCACACCACGCCGTCGGAGATGGTGGAGTTCAAGTTCCACTGCGCGATGCCCATGTTCGTAGCGCGACAGTGGATTCGGCATCGCACGGCCTCGGTGAATGAGTACAGCGGACGCTATAGCCTCATGCCGTTGCTCTTCTACATGCCCGAGCGGGAGCAGTTCGCGCTGCAGAGCGCTCAGAACCACCAAGGCAGGGACGCGGACGCATCGGATTCGCTCTACACCGAGGCGGTCGAGCGCTGGCGCCGCCTTCGCGAGTCCGCGAGTGACGGGTACACCTGGATGGTCGGTGAGGACGTCGCGCGGGAAATCGCCCGCATCGACCTCCCGCTTTCGACGTATACGCAGTGGTATTGGAAGATCAATCTGCACAACCTCCTGCACTTCCTCTCGCTTCGCGCAGACCCGCACGCCCAGTGGGAGATTCAGGTCTTCGCCGAGATCATCGCTGGCATGGTGAAGCGGGTCGCGCCGCTCTCGTACGAGGCGTGGGTGGACTACGACCTCGTAGGACAACCCATGAGTCGCGCCGAGCTGGAGGTCCTGTCTCGACTCCTGGTCGGGGGCAATGAAGGGATCTCAGCCCGAGATGGGGCCTCCCTGGGGGCCGAGGAACTCGCGGAAGCGGGACTCTCGGCGCGAGAAGTCCGCGAGTTGGTCGCGAAGCTGCAGGCGCCGAAGCGCCCGGACTTCGATCTCGATCTTTCCAAGATGAAGTCGGCCGAAGAGGTCGCCAAGACGATGTCTGAGGCGGTACCCGGCAGCTTCGAGTAGCCTGATCCGCCAGGTGAGCGGCGGGCTACTTCACCCACACCGTCTTGGTATTCGTGAACTCGAGAATGCCCAGCGGGGAGAGCTCGCGACCGTAGCCGCTCTCTTTGGTGCCGCCGAACGGTAGGCGCGGGTCGGACTTCACGATGCCGTTCACGAAGCAATTGCCGGCGTCGAGGAGTTCTGCCGCGATGAATTCACCGTGTTTCAGGTCGCTGGTGTAGACCGACGCTCCAAGGCCGTACGGGGTGTCGTTCGCCACTCTGATCGCTTCGTCCTCGTCGGCGACCGGCAGGATCGAGGCCACCGGGCCAAACAGTTCCTCCTCGTACGCCACCATTCCGGGGCCGACATCGGCGAGCAGCGTCGCGGGGTACCAGGCCCCCGGACGATCGGGCAAGGAGCCGCCCATGACGAGTCGCGCGCCTCCCGCGACCGACCGTATCACCTGATCGTGCAGTGTGTCCCGCAGATCCATGCGAGCCAGCGGGCCCAGTTCCGTATTCGGATCCATAGGGTCACCCATGGCCGCAGCCTCGAGGCGGGTCACGAGCTTCTGCTCGAAGGCGTCGCGCACGGCGTCGACCACGACGAAGCGTTTGGCGGCCACGCAGCTCTGACCGGAATTGAAGAGCCGGCCCAGGGCACAACTCGCAACTGCCGCGTCCAGGTCGGCGTCTTCCAGTACCAAGGACGGGTCGCTCCCGCCGAGCTCGAGCACGCACTTCTTGATCGCGGCGCCGGCGCGAGCGGCCACGCCCCGACCCGCCCTCACCGACCCCGTGAGGCTGACGGCACGCACGAGCTCGTGATCGATGACTTCGCCGGTGGTCTCGACATCGATGAAGAGGTTGGCGAAGAGTCCTTCGGGGTAACCCGCGTCACGGAATATCTCCTCGAGCGCCTCCGCGCACCCGGGCACGCTGGGTGCGTGTTTGAGCAATGCCGCGTTTCCAGCCGTGATCGCCGGGGTTGCGAACCGAATCACCTGCCAAAAGGGGAAATTCCAAGGCATGATGCCGAGCACGACGCCGAGTGGTCGGTGCACCCAGTAGCTCGTCGAGGCGTCGGTGGGAGCTTGAACCGGGGCCAAGAAGCGTTCGGCGTTCTCGGCGTAGTAGTCACAAACCCAACCGCACTTCTCCACTTCGGCGACCGCCTGCCCGAGCGGCTTGCCCATCTCGCTGGTCATCAGTCGACCGAACGCGGGCGCTCGCTCGCGTAGCAGCAAGCCGAGCGCAGTCAGCCGCTCCGCCCGCATCGATATCGGCTGATCTCTCCAATCGAGGTGCGCCGCGTGCGCCCTCTGGATGATGCGTCCCACCTGCTCGGCGGGTGTATCCGTATACGTGGTGAGCGTCTCCCCCGTCGCGGGGTTTACAGCGGCGAACGTCATGTGGTTTGGCCTGGTCTGGGGCCGCGATGGGCGCGGAAGCTACTCGGCTCCCTGAAGCTACTCGGCCCGGAGCGCCTCCACAGGATCCAATCGCGCCGCGCGGAACGCGGGCACCCAGCTCGCGATCACCGCCACGAGCACCAACAGCGCCCCTACCGATGCCAGCGTGAGCGGATCGGTTCCAGAAATCTCGAACAGCATCTGTTGCAGAATGCCGCTCACCGCGATCGAGGCTCCGCCGCCGATCGCCGCCCCGATCAGCACGGGCATCAGAGCCTGCCGGACGACGAGTGTGCGCACGGCCCTCGGTGCGACCCGCAGAGACGTGGTGCGCATGGTGGTGAAGGAAGGCGACTCGATGACCGTGCTCGGCATCGTGCTCGGGGTCGTGGCTTTGGCGGCGACCGCTGTACCCACCCATGGCGCCGCGTCGATCAACCCGGTGTCTCCGCTCCGGGGTGACTAGCAAACAGGCTGCCAGCCCTGCGCGAGCGACCTGCTAAGCCGGCTTCGCCGTCTGGGCTCTCTCAACGAGACGGTCATCGCCGAGACGCTCCGCGTACTTCGCGAAGGCCGGGGTCACACCCGACCATCGTAGCTCATCGACGTCGCTGAAGACCGGTGCGTCCGTTCTGAGTGTGGCCAGTTCCTTGAAGCGTAGCGCCAGGTCCCGTCGGTCTCCGAGTACGGAGTCGGGGAAGCCCTCGATCGGACCATGCTGGTTGAGAAGCCGGGCGGCGGTGACCTTACCGATGCGGGGAATGCCCGGAAAGCCGTCCGCGGCGTCACCGACCAATGCCAAGAAGTCGGGAATCAGTTCCGGATCGACCCCGAACTTTTCGCGTACGGCGCCGGAATCGCGAACCTGGTTCGCTCTGCGGTCCACCTGCACGACCCGATCACCGCGAACGCATTGGGCCAGGTCTTTGTCGGGCGTCCATATAGAGACCCGCTGCACTCGTTCGTCCGCCTCGGCGAGGTGCGCCGCTGATGCCAGAGCGTCATCGGCTTCTAGATCGACCATCGGCCACACGGCAATTCCCATGGCGACGAGCGCCTCTTCGAGCGGGTGAAACTGGGCCAGCAGCGACGGCTCCGTGCCCTCCCCGGTCTTGTACCCAGCCCACAGATCGTTGCGGAACGACTCGATGACGTGGTCCGTGGCGACACCGAGGTGGGTCGCCCCTTCCTCGATCATCTGGAGCACCGAATGAAGTACGCCGTTCACCGCCCCGTATGGCGGGTCGTCCCCTTTTCGGAAGCGGCGAATGCCGTAGAACTGGCGAAACAGCTCGTATGTGCCATCTATGAGGTGGATAATCATGGGGCAGTATAGGGGATGTGGAGGGGAAACACCGCCGGCCGAACTATGTTACCGCATCTGACACTGGAGACTCGATGTCCACCGAAACCGTCCTCGCGGAAGCCACGTTCAACCGAAAAGTACGCACCTATTGGCTCTTGAGCGGTACGATCGTCTGTGTGGTGACGGTTGTCGGGATCGTCTTCCTCCCTGTGTGGCTCCTGTTCGGCCACCTGCTCACCGAGCGATACCTAAACCACATGAGTTGTGTGCTCACAGACCGGTCGCTGAAGGTCAGTCGCGGGATGTTCGTGCGTCAGGAAAAGACCGTTCCCCTGGACAAGATCACGGACCTGGGCATGGTCGAGGGTCCCATCATGCGGCACTACGACCTGCAGGCCTTGTCGATCGAGACGGCCGGAGGAGGGCAGGGTGCCCTCATCCAGCTGGTGGGCATCGACGGGGCGCGCGAGTTTCGGGACTTGGTGCTGCGCCAGAGGGACGCCGTGGTGGCGGGGGCTCAGGAGTCGCTGCCAGAGCAGTCCCAGTCGGGCTCGGCGAGCGACACCCAGGTGCTGGTGGAGATTCGGGACGTTTTGCTGCGCATCGAACAGCGGCTTCCCACGAGCTGACATTGAGATGGATCCCGGCCCGGGCCACGAGAATTCGGCGGATGATCCTTCGGAGGGAGTCCGCTTCGAGGCGGTCGAGTTTTACGATTCACGCCTCTTCATCTTCGTCTTCTCATTCCTGTGCTTCGTCCTCCTGGCCGTCAGGCGTGTCCGCCTACGCATCGACGAAGAAGGAGTCGTCGACCGGTTCGTCTGGTTCTCTCCGGGCCTCATCCCTTGGCGCCAGATCATCGAGGTCCGACCGACTCGCTGGGGCCTCATCCAGGTCGACCTCCGGGACAATGCCGCATTCTATGAGCAACTGTCTCCCCTGGCCGAGCTGCAAGTCGCAAAGCTACGGCTGTGGGGCCTCCGTCCCGCCGTGCTCCAGCCTTGGTCACTCGAGGCTTCGCGCAGTCGCTTGCTGCGGGTAATCGAGGACGGTATGGACGCCTACGCACTCTCCGAGTTGAAACGGGAGAAGGCGCTCGGGCCTGGCGAATCGCAGCAACCGCCGGAGGAACTACTATGGAATCGTTGAACGAACGCCTCGCCGCCCTGCGGGCTCAGAAGGAACAAGGGAGAGATCCGGAGGCCACCGCGCTCATGAACCGCGCCACCGATGATCTGCGCGCATCCGGCATCCTTGCCGGTGTGAGCTCCGTCGGTGAGGCCGCGCCGCTGTTCGCTCGTCCCAATCTCAAGGGGGAGACAATACGACTTCGTAGCTTGCTCGAGCGGGGTCCGGTGATCGTCAGTTTTTTCCGCGGCCGATGGTGACCCTATTGCCGACTTGAGCAGGTTGCTCTCCAGTCCGTATTGCCTGACATCACCGCGAAGGGCGCGACGCTCGTGACGCTTCAGCCCCAGCTTCAGGACTTCGCGCGACCCTGGGCCGCGGAGGATGGAATCGAGTTCGACGTATTGCTCGACCTAGGGCTCGGTGTCGCTCGGGACTACGGCCTCACGTTCCGCGTCCCGGACGACCTGCGAACGCTGTATCTCGAGGGCTTCGGACTCGACTTGGTTCGCTTCAACGGGGACGAATCCTGGCAGCTCCCCATTCCCGCCACCTTCGTCGTGGACCAGGGCGGGACCATCGTCTTTGCATCTGCCGATCCGGACTATACAGTGAGAGCCGAGCCGTCCGTGCTTTTGGCTGCCATCCCATAGTGTCCCGTGCTGGACGAGGGGAGACCATGAATTCGAGTACCTCGAGTGCCGGCGCTCTACAGCGCCGGGAGTTCCTGTCGGTCGGCGCCGCAGCCCTCGCTGCGACCGCGCTCGAAGGCCGTAACCCCATCGCGCCCGACGAGGGCGCCCCGTCTGGCCGGGACCAGTCGATGTCCGAGGTCGTGGCCCTCACGTTCGACGTCTTCGGAACCGTGGTCGACTGGCGTACGTCGATCATCCGCGAGGGCAGATTGCTGTCCCAGGAAAAGGGACTCGACGTGGACTGGGAGCGGTTCGCAGATCGGTGGCGTGCGGGGTACGGCCCCGCGATGAACCAGGTGCGCACCGGTGCGTTGCCCTGGATGAAGATCGATCAACTCCATCGCAGAATCCTAGACGACCTCCTGGTCGAGTTCGAGCTGACGCATCTCTCCGAAGCCGAAAGGGCCGATCTGAATCGGGTATGGCACCGACTCATCCCCTGGCCGGACACCGTGCGGGGGTTGGGCCGCTTGAAGTCGAAGTTCGTGCTGTCCACACTGTCCAACGGCAATGTGTCGCTGCTGACGAACATGGCCAAGAACGCAGGACTGCCGTGGGACTGCGTGCTTTCCGCGGAGCTCTCAGGCCACTACAAGCCCGACGCCGAGGTGTACGAGAAGGCTGCCGACCTCTTAGACCTTCCGCCCAACCGGATCATGATGGTCGCAGCGCACAAGGGTGACCTTCGGGCCGCGCAAAGGGTCGGTTTCAAGGCGGCATGGGTGCCGCGGCCACTCGAGTACGGCCCGGGCCGGAACATGGACACCACGCCCGATCCCGAGTTCGACTACACGGCGACCGACTTTCTGGACTTGGCCGCTCAGCTGTAGCGCTACTTTCTCAGGCTGCGATACCGAGCTGCACCTCATGACTGCTGAAATCGGTATCCAGACCCGCGCGAGTCGCACTGGAGTGTCGGCCCACGGGCTTCGCTACTACGACAAGGCCGGGCTGATGATCCCCGTGCCTCGGGACCGCGCGGGCCGACGGGTTTACGACGAAGATCATGTGCGCTGGGTCTCCTTTCTGCTTCGCCTCCGCGAGCGGGACAAACGCTGGGGGGCTTACCTAGTACTTCGCCTCATCTGGAAGGGCGAGTTCGTCGACCCAGAGCTCCTCCAGCAGCCGCAGGTCGCCCGTGTGATCAGAGCCGGAACCATCCGGTGCAGGGAGAAGTTCGAGGACTTCGAAGAGAAACGCCCCCTTGCCGTCGGCGTCCCAGTCGCCCTGAAGCTCTCGGTTCGGATGGCCGCGCATCCGGAGTTGCGCTTGGACGCGGTTGAGCATCGCTGGCGCGTCCGGACTGGAGCCGAGTAGCGTCCGGCCACTCGGAGTATGCTGGATGCGGTAGACACCGGCCGGACGAGGCGTCTCCTTGTATTTCCGGATCAATTCCTTTCGATCCATCTATCCCTCCTGAGCCGATCGCCAGCCGACCCATGGTGCCGTTCGCACCGGAGATCCCCACTCGGATCATGAACCGTCCATGCGAGCAAGATGCGGCGCATGTCGGGGGAGCGCGAGCACGTCCCCACGCCGCACCAGGTCACCGAACTCGGCTCACCTCGAGGACCGCGGCTGCGAATCTGCGGCCCAACTCGAGGATGCCTGCATTGTCATAGTGGAGATCGTCATCCCACTTCGTGAGATCGTCGGTCGCCACGAGGTGCACGCCCGGGATCTCTCTCGCCGCCCTCTCTTGCGCCTCCCGCACCTCCTGCGCCGCCGGGTAGCGGTTGGGCGGGGGGTTCACCAATCCGAGTAGGAATGGCAGTTCCGGGCTACCCAGATCTCCCCGGAACGCTGCGATCAGTTCAGTGAGGTTCGTGAAGTACTCCGCTCCGGCCTCCCCCATCCGAGCGTCCCGCTCTCCCTGCATCCAAAGGACAGCACCCAACTCGGCGTCAGGCCCGAGATCGAGCCCGCGGACGATCTCGAGCAGTTGGTCGTAGAGCGGACCCACCGCGGCGTTTCCAGTGATCTCTGCGCGGGTCGAGTCCCATTGCGGGGCCCAGGCGAGTAGCGAAGTGCCACCAAGAGCATGCTTGACCAGAACGATCTTGCGGCCCGGCATGGCGGCGGCCAGGTCTTGGCCGAGGGTGATCTCTGGGCCGAATCGCGGGCGTTCAGCGGGGGTCGCTGCCTGAGAGCCGATGAAGTAGGTCACGTTCGGAGGCAGGACAGCTTCGCTGGCCTCGAGGTCGTCCGTAGCCCCTTGCCCGACCATGTTCGATTGGCCAGCGAGGAGGAGAACGAGGGCGCCCTGGTTCTGAGCCGCCAGATGCCCTCGCAGCGCCATGAGGCCGAGGGCCCCGGCCACTACCCACACCAATGCTCGGTGGCTCGTCATCGCGTAAAAGCCTTCCTAGAAGGTGATCCACACCCCGCCATTGAGCGACCTTCCGTCGAGCGGAGCCCACACCCCGGTGATCCAGCGACCATCGGGGGTTTGGTTGCCGCGTAGCAGCGGGTCGAACTGCGTCTGGCGGGTATCCAGGATATTCTCTGCGTTCAGGAACAAGCGAAACCGACCCAGGCGCCTGTCTACCAGGAAGCCGAGGATGAAATGAGGTTTTGAGACGGACCGGTACGGGTTCTCCTCCAGTTCCTGACGCCCGGTAAAGTAGAGCTCGACTCCGGCGCGTCCCCAACCGTCCTCCCAAGCACCGACCATGCCGACCGAGTGGCGAGGTGTGAGTGGCACCTGGCGTCGTCCAGCGCCGGAAGGGTCCGCCTCAGTGGACCGGAGGAACGTATGCGTTGCCGTTACGTGCAGCGGACCGTCTACGAAGCGCGCCAGAACTTCGGTGCCCCAGGTGCGCACCGGATCGACGGCGTTCTCGATGAGGAGGTCGCCGTTTTCGAGGCGTCGGGTGATGAGAGGTTGGGCGATCTCGGATGCAAACACACTCAAGTTGAGTTCCATGGCCCCGAACACGCGGCCGACGTCCAGCATGGCGCTACGGGCCTCCTCCTTCACGAGTTCGGAGCTCGTGAGCAGACGGCCGAGGCCCACGGCCTCGGTCCCTTCGGTAAAGGGTGTGGGAGCGAAGTACCCGGTTCCGGCGGAAAGACGTAGGGCCCACTCGGCCGGGCGGAGAAGCATGGAGATTCTCGGACTCAGCGTCGTGCCGTACTCACTGTGTCCGTCGAGGCGAGCACTGGCAGCCAGCGTCATCCAGTCCACAGGCGCGTACTCGTCCTGGGCAAAGAGAGCCGGCACGGCGTGGTCGAAGTCGAACGCAGGTACGTCCCGGGCGTCGTAGCCGTCGTACTGAAATGCTGTGCCGATGACCCAGAGATGAGATTGAGCGTCGCCCGAGAGGGACAGCTCCGCGAACCCCGTCGTATGTCGGTCGCGCTCGCGGCGGAGGCCGAACAAGTGCTCGTGCCCCTGGACCGAGGCGGACGCCCGGGCAGAAAGGGTCCGGGTGTCGGAGATCAGGTATCGCCCTATGAAGCCACCATCGAGTCGGCGAGTGTCGATCGACTCCTGGAACTCCGTTCCCGCCGGGGTCAGACGACCAGGCAGCATACCTCCGGTCCTATCTTCGACCATCCCTCCTACGGTAAAGATGGCCGACGCGCCCTTGTCGTCTTGCCAGAATACTCGCGGGCGGGCAGCGACCCGGCGAAAACGGGGAAGATCCGCCCAGCCGTCGAGATCCACATCCGCTATGGTTTGCCGATGGGCACTCGCAAGGAGGGTGTAGCCCCACTCCGCGTCCATGTCGTCCGACAGCCAGCCCACCAGGTCGGCACCCCCCAACGTGCTCTGATTGAGGATGACTTCCCGTTCGTGAGCGGGACGGCGGGAAATCAGGTTGACCACCCCGCCCAGTGCCGTGGAGCCATAAAGCGCCGATGCGGCCCCCTTGATCACCTCGACCTGGGCGAGATCCATGGGCGGCACCTGAAGCGGCCCGAGGGCCCCAGCTTGTCCACCGTAGAGGGGTAGGCCGTCGGAAAGGATCTGAGTGTACCGGCCCCGGAGGCCCTGAATTCGAACGCTCGCTCCCCCGAGCGACGATGCCGTCGGCTGGACGCGGAGTCCCGCCGTCTCATTGAGAAGCATCGCGATATCGCCAGGCGTCATGAGGAGCTTCTCCTCCACCTCTTCTCTCGAGACGACCTCCACACGAAGAGGCTCTTCCTCGATTCGACGATCCGTCCGGGTCGAGGAGACGACGATGCCCTCTGCCTCCACTGCTTGTACTTGGAGCCGGATCACGATCAATGTATCGCGTGAGCTCGTCAGCCTGAGGCTCACGCGAGCATCGCCGAACCCTATTCGCCGGGCCTCGATCAGGAACTCTCCGGTTGGAAGACGGAAGCTCGCCGTTCCCTCTTGGTCGGTCAGCTGCCTCGATGCACCAATGACCACCTCTACGCCCTCCACCGGCGCCGCGGTGCTTACCGTGCGAATCGTGACCGAAGCGACTTGAGCGGAGGAGGAACTAGCGGTGAGTGCGAGGACCACACCGAAGAGGGCCAGCACGGTTCGGAGACGCAGTCGGCCAGCTAGCACGGGGCGCTGCAATGGGAACACTCCAACAGGTTTGAGGTGGTGGCCAAAGCACTTCTTCCAGAAGAGTCGGCAGCTCTGTTGGGTCGACGCCGACCGGTTTGCCGCCTCAGATGCGTTTGTACCACAGGAACATGACCTCATCGGGGAGTTCCGGGTATGCACCGGCTACAGCATGGCCGAGTTCGAATCCACAGCGCTCGTAGAAGCGGCAGGCGGGCACGTTCACATTCTGTGTCTCGACCCTTCTCTCCGGACCAAGCCGAGAAGATGCGCCAGTTGGAGGTGTCGAAGCGGGCGGACCAATCTGTCGGCACATTCCCGTCTTCCTCGTCGTAGTCCTTCCAGTGCGGAAGGCAGGGCACCTCATCCAACTGGACCACTTCGGA
>JAYZBT010000341.1:0-7135 GCA_036338615.1 Gemmatimonadota bacterium | reverse complement strand
AGAGCAAGTTGAGTTGGGTGGGGCGTGTGTCCGAAGCCATCACCGAAGAAGACCGCTACGTCCGTGGCGCACTCGGTGTGGGGTTGACTTGGGCTGATGGAAATTAGGCTGAGACGCCGGCAGGGTGCTACTTCGCGCTTTCGGCGCTCTGCCTGGCTGTCGGTGACAACCGCCTGCGGCTTGGGTTGCTGGATAGGCAGCGCAATGCTGCGAGCCGAGGCTTCGTTTCGCAGTACAATTATTAGTTAGGAAGCAGAGGGCGGCTTCTTGTTGCTCGATCGCGGGTCCGCCCCTACTGATCGTGGGGGGGAGGTGTTTTCCGGACGGCAGCAGAATTCGAATCGGTTAGAACGCGCCTCTTCTGGCGCTTAGGAGGACGGCCATGTTGATCGGCCACTTGGCAGTTGCGCTGGGAGCAAAGAAGATCGAGCCTGAGGTCCCCCTGGGTGCGACAGTCGCGGCAGCGTTCGCGCTCGATCTGGTTTGGCCGATTCTGCTCTTGGCCGGCGTCGAAGTCGTGCGTGTTAGTCCTGGGAACACGGCGTTCATGAATCTGGCTTTCGAGGCCTATCCGTGGACGCACAGTCTCGCATTGGTCTTGGGATGGTCCGTGCTTGGAGCCCTGGTCGCCAAGAAAATCTTCGGTTCTTGGCGCTCCGGCCTTGTGCTCGGCGCTCTCGTCCTTAGTCACTGGCTGCTCGACGTTGTGACTCATCGGCCGGACCTCCCCATGTGGCCCGGAGGCCCGATGGTCGGCCTCGGACTGTGGAACTCGATCGCCGGAACCATCGTCGTCGAGGCAGGGCTGCTTGCGGTCGGGCTCTGGATGTACAGGAGCGCGAGCGAATCAGCTGATCGTGTGGGCACGGTCGCCCTGTGGGCACTCGTAGGTGTGACCAGCCTATTGTGGGTCTCGCAGCCCTGGGCGCCACCTCCCGGATCTCCCAACGCTGTCGCTTGGGGTGCCCTGGTCCTCTGGATCTTCCCTCCCTGGGCGGTCTGGATTGAACGGCACCGCAGCGTGCGAGTGTCATAGCTCAGATGCCAGGGCAGATCCTCCGCCGTGTGGTGTAATCCGACTGAACAACGCTGCGTACTGTGTGCTGAATTTCGGCGTGTACTACCACCGCGCGTTGATGGACAGCTTTTTGTCCACGGTCGGCGACACGGATAGGCCAGACACAAAACCCCGCCCGATCTCCTACGACCAAGCGGGGCAACGCTTCAGGGAAGTGGGGGTCTCCGATCGCGTGGCCGACCCTGAGAGTCGGCCTCAGCGACAAGAAGCACCGGGCGCATCTTGTTCCAAGCATCCCGTTCGGGCATGCTTTGAGTCCATCTAGCGTGCTGTCCCAGAACTTCGCCGTCATTCTGGCTCCGATGCATCGGCCCTGGGGAAGCACACTAGCTTGAACGAGACGACACTGCCCGCAGGAGCACAGGCGGTCGACCCCAGCGAGAGAAGCAGCTCATGAAGCGGACGTACCTGACCTTGGCCACAGCACTGCTGGCCGCCGGCCTCACCGCGCCCCTGAACGCGCAGGCGTTCGGCAACTCAATCGCCATCGGCGACGGCGAGATGTTCGTCGGCGAACCCACCTACGACATGCGGTCCGGAGTCGTGTACGTGTTCGAGCAGAACGCGGTGGGCGTTTGGTCGCAGGTGCAACGCCTCGAGCCGGCGGCTGGCGAAGCGGAGAATAGGTTCGGGATCCGGGTGGCGACGCAGGACGACGTCCTGCTCGTGTCGGCGACGCGTGCCGATGACGGGACGGGGGCGATCTACGTCTACCGCGACCAGGGCGGGATGTGGACCGAGTCTGGCCGCCTCGAGACCGACGACCGCAGCCCCGCCGACAGCCTCGGCAGCGGCCTCGCCATCGACGGCGACTGGGTGATGATCGGCACGATCGGGCAGAACGGCGGTCGCGGCGCGGCTTACGCCTTCCGGCGGCAGGGCGACACGTGGGTGCAACACTCGAAGATCGCGCCTGACGGCCTTGAGGCGGCCGCGCGCTTCGGCGTCGACATCGCGCTGGAGGGAGATCAGATGCTGATCTCGGCGATCGGTGCGGGCGAAGGCGCGGGAGCCGTGTATGGCTACGCGTATGATGCCGGGGCGGACAGTTGGGAAGCCACGGGCCAGATCGAAGCACCACTGCTCGCGCCCCAGACCGGGTTTGGCTCGGACATTGCGATCTCCGATGGCGTCGCGCTCATCGGTGCGCCCGGTGTGTTCCAGGGGACCGGAGCAGCGTTCATGTTCGCGCTCACCCCGTCCGATGGTTGGCAGCTCGTGACCCTCGTCACACCGTTCGAGACGACCGGCGGGACCGCCTTCGGCAGCTCCATCGCATTCGACGGTCGAACCGCGCTGATCGGAGCCTCCGGATCGCGCGGAGGTGAGGGGCGGATCTTCGCATACACGTTGGACCCGGAGACATTGGAGTGGACTGATGCGTCTCAGGTCGGCTCGGGCCAGGGTGGTCGAGAGTCGTGTGCGGCGACGGTCGCGCTGGCCGGCGACCGGGCCGTGAGCGCCCCACATCGCGCGGACCCCGGCGCGGGTGCGGCCATAGTGCTGGAGAAAGGCGCGAACGGCTGGGAGACGACCGACCGCATCAGCGGTGACGTGCTCGGCTACGAGGCCGTAACAGGCGACGAGGTTCGCTGCTCCGAAGAGGGGGCGGCGGTCTCGTGGGAGTGCGACTCCGTAGACCTGGTCTCTTTCCTCCCGCTCTCCGAGCTGGGCGCCGATCGCGGCGTCAGAACGAACGACGTTTGGGGATGGACCGACCCCGAGTCAGGACGCGAGATCGTGCTCGTAGGCATGTCGAACCAGACCGCCTTCGTCGACGTTACGAACGCGAGCTTCCCGACCTACCTCGGTCGTCTCCCGATGCCGGAAGGCGCTCGAGCTTCAACCTGGCGGGACATGAAGGTCTTCGACGACCACATGTTCGTCGTCTCGGACGGTGCGGGGGACCACGGGATGCAGGTCTTCGACTTGACGCGCCTACGTGACGAAGACGGTACGAACCCACCGACGTTCGACGCCGATGTCCACTACACGGACATCGCGAGCGCGCACAACATCGCGATCAACGAGGAGACGGGCTTCGCGTACTCCGTTGGCAGCAGCGGCGGTGGCGAGACGTGCGGCGGCGGGCTCCACATGATCAATATCCAGGACCCGGTGAACCCATATTTCGCCGGGTGCTTCTCGGACATGACGTCGGGGCGGCGGGGGACCGGGTATTCGCACGACGCCCAGTGCGTCATCTACCGCGGGCCCGACGAGGACTATCAGGGTCACGAGCTGTGCTTCGGATCGAACGAGACGCACCTGTCGATCGCGGACGTGACCGACAAGGACAATCCCGTGTCGGTGGCGCTGGTCACGTACCCGAACGTCGCGTACTCGCACCAGGGATGGCTGACCGAGGACCACTCCTACTTCTTCATGGGCGACGAGCTGGACGAGAGCGGTGACAACGTCGAATTCACACGCACGTTGATCTGGGACCTCGAGGACCTGGACGATCCGGTGCTCGCGAGGGAGTACCTCGCCGATACCAAGGCGACGGATCACAACCTCTACATTCTCGGAAACACGATGTATCAGTCGAATTACAACTCGGGCCTCCGCGTGCTCGACGTTTCCGATCCGTTGAACCCCGTGCCGGTTGGGCACTTCGACACCGTGCCGTACGGCGGCGACACCCCCCAGATGAACGGCTCGTGGTCGAACTATCCGTACTTCCAGAGCGGTCTGGTCGTCGTGACCAGCGGCAGCGAGGGCCTCTTCCTCGTTCGCTACCGACCTCGCACGATCTCGCAGTAGCGGGATGACGTACGCAGCACGCGCGGTGGGGTGCCTCCTCCGGGCGGCGCTCTTGCCGGCCCTGGTTGCGGTGGGACTCGCCGGGCCCGCATCCGCTCATGCTCAGGACCCCGAACAGCGTCGGGCCCTCCTGTACGTGGCGGCTCAGGAAGACGTCTCGGTCGCGATCATCGACATGGAGACCAACGAGCTCGTCGAGACCATCGATCTCAAGGATCTGGGCTTTTCGCCGACAGCCAAACCGCATCACACGGCGGTGGAGCCTGACGGGTCGTTCTGGTACGTCTCGCTCATCGCAGCCGGAAAGGTGCTCAAGTTCGACGGGCAGAACCGCCTCGTCGGTCAGGCCGACTTCGAGACGCCGGGCATGCTCAGCCTCGACCCCACCGCCGACCGGCTCTACGTGGGTCGGTCGATGGCGGCGGTGAACCCTCCCAAACGGATCGGCGTCGTCCAGCGGAGTTCGATGAGCCTCGAGGAGGTCGACGTCTTCTTCCCGCGCCCCCACGCGCTCGTCGTCGAGCCGCACGGAGCGCGCTTCTACTCGGCCAGCCTCGGACAGAACAGCTTGGCGTACGCGCCGCTCGGCACCGAGGAGGTCGAGCTGCTCAACCTGGATGGCGGGCCACAGGTGCTCGTGCAATTCGCCGTCTCTCCCGATGGCCGCTGGATGGTGGCTGGGGGACAGCTGAGCGGCGAGCTCCTGGTCTTCGATTTGACCGGTGATGGGCCGGCGGTCGTCGAGACGGTCGATGTGGGTGGCCAACCCTGGCACCCGTCGTTTACACCCGACGGAGCCACCGTTTGGATACCGAACCAGACCGCCAACACTGTGGTTGTCGTAAGGACGGACACGTGGGAGGTCGCAGACGTCATCACGCATCCGGCGTTGATCGAGCCCCATGGCTCAGCGGTCTCACCGAATGGCGAGACCGTCTACGTCTCGGGCCGCAACGTGGCAGGCGCGGACCGCCCGGCGGACGGTGGTGAGGGCCGCCCCGGCACCGTCGTCGCGATCGACGCCGAGACCCACGAGGTGGTGGCGGTCATCGAGGTCGGACGTTACGCGGCGGGCATGTCGGCCGCGACTGCGCGGCGCTGATGGCACGTGTGTGCCCGACGGTTGCCCGGCCGATCCTTGCCACCCTTGCCGCCGCGCTCACTCTTGCCGGCGGTGCCTGTGCGACGGGGAGCGGCTCGCGTGGCCCTGGTGCCGCGCCCGGGTCGGGCGGCTACACGCGTCTTGTCGCACCCTTCTCGGTGCTCGACGAGGCCGGCAATCCGATCGAGCACCCTTTCCTGGGCGGTTTCAACATTCCCCGACCGCAGCTCATCGACATCGACGGGGACGGTGACGAGGATCTCTTCGTTCAGGAGGAGGCGGACCGCGTCATGTTCTTCGAGAACGTGCCGGGCGAGACGCCGCAATTTCAGTGGCGGACGGATCGATTTCAGGATCTGGAGGTCGGCGAGTGGTTCCGCTTCGTTGACCTCGACCAGGACGGCGACGCCGACCTCCTCACAGAACAGCCGTTCAGCTACGTCCGGTACTACCGCAACGACGGAACCCGGCAGCAGGCGCACTTCGTCGAGGCCGCGGATACCCTGAGGGACACATCAGGCGTCGCGATCTTCTCGGATCGACAGAATATCCCGAATGCGACCGACGTCGATTGCGACGGTCGGATGGACCTGCTCATCGGCCGACTCGTCGGAACGGTAACCCGCTACGAAGGCACCGTCGCCGATCCCGATGGCGTCCCGCGTTTCCGGCACGTGACGGACGCCTTCGAGGACATCGAGATCATCGCACAGATCGGTAGTGCGCATGGCGCCAACACGATGGCGCTGGGTGACATCGACGGCGACGGCGACGAGGATCTGTTTTGGGGCGACTACTTCGAGCCCGGCATCCTCTTTCTCGAGAACACAGGCACCTGTCGGAACCCGACGCTCACCGGGCCGCCCGTCCCCTTTCCGACGGATCAGCCGCTCCGGACGAGCGGTTACAACGCGCCCGCAATCGGCGACGTGGACGGCGACGGCGACGCCGACATCCTCGTCGGCGTGCTCGGAGGAGCATACAACCCGAACACGACAACAGCCGACAACTTCCACTACCTCGAGCAAGTCCAGAGCGGCGGGTTCGTGGACAGGACTTCGCGCTTCGTATCGATGCTCGACTTCGGAGCCGAGAGCATCCCCATTCCGGTCGATCTCGATGGCGACGGCGACCAGGACCTCTTGATTGGCAACAAGATCGAGCAGGACGATACGCAGAACGGGAAACTCTATCGTCTCATCAACGATGGATCACGCGGGGAGCCCCGCTTCCGACTCGACGGCGCCATGCTGTTCGGTGGAGGCTATCACCTCCGTCCCGCGTTCGGCGATCTGGACGGAGACGGAGACGCGGACGCGATTCTCGGAACGTGGGAGGATGAGCTTCGGCTGTACCTGAACCAACCGAGCGACGGGTCGATACAGTTCACACTCGTTGACTCAGCGGTGGTCACGCTCACGCGCGGCCGCAACGCGACCCCTACGCTCGGCGACATCGACGGAGACGGAGATCTCGATCTGTTCATCGGTGAGAGTGCTGGCGCGCTCAACTTCTACGAGAACTCCGGCACGCCCCAGACTCCCGAATTCACACTCGTGAGCGACGAGTACGGAGACTTCGACGTGGGTCGGAGGAGTGTTCCGGTGCTGCACGACCTCGATCAGGATGGGGATCTCGATCTGCTTGTCGGCTCGGAGTCCGAGGGTGTCCGCCACTTTCGGAATGACGGCACCGCCGAATCCCCCGCCTTCGTCGATGCGGGGACGCTCGATATCGACGACTTCGGGTTTGCGGCTCCGGCGTTCGTCGATGTCGATGGGGATGGGGACGACGACGTGATTCTCGGGGGCTCCCGCGGTGGGCTGTGGTTCTACGAGAACAGGAGGCGGTAAACGGGCACCGGCACGCCCAGTGAAGCCCTGGACGAGCAACACCTCCATGGCGCGCTCTTCGAGCTGCCGGCGGGCCGAGCACTACGGCTTCCCTTTCACACGTGCACTTCTTCCACGAGTAGCCTCGATGCGCGGCGAACTGGTATGTCGACAACCTCGGGTTGCGATTCTGTGAGGTTGGGAGCACTTTGGGAGCACGCATGATGAACGAATCGCCATTGGGGTCAGATCCGCCTCCACCGTCCTACGGATCTGGACCACCGTCACCGTCACCGTCATACGGATCAGGACCACCTCCACCCCAAGAACCAACAAGGAGCTCATCTATGAACCTCG
>JAYZBT010000340.1:0-6190 GCA_036338615.1 Gemmatimonadota bacterium | reverse complement strand
CCGGCGACACACTGGATCGAGCGTGGTGGCTCGTTCACCAACTCCGGTCGCTGGGCGCAGTGGAAAGAGAAAGCGATCGACCCACCGGGTGACGTGCGATCCGACACCTGGATCCTCTCGGAACTCGCGTGGCGCGTGAAGGAGCTCTATCAGGAAGAAGGCGGCGCTTATCACGAGCCGATCCTCAACCTGCAATGGAACTATCTGAAGCCCCGCGAGCCCACGCTCGAAGAGCTCGCGCAGGAGATCAACGGATACGACCTGCCGAGCGGGCGACTCCTCCCGTCATTCGCCGGCCTGCGGGACGACGGCACCACCTCATGCGGGAACTGGCTCTACAGCGGCTCGTTCACCGAAGAAGGCAATATGATGGCCCGCCGGGGCACCGCGGACCCGAGCGGCATGGGCTTCCACCACGACTGGGCGTTCAGTTGGCCGATGAATCGACGCGTGCTCTACAACCGCGCGTCAGCCGACGGTGACGGGAACGCGTGGGACGAGACTCGCCCCGGCATCCGCTGGAACGGACGTGAGTGGATCGGCGACGTGCCCGACTACGGGCGAACCACGCCCCCCGATCAGGCCGGCGCTTTCATCATGACGGAGGAGGGCGTGGCCCGACTCTTCACGACCTATCTGAATGACGGTCCGATTCCGGAGCACTACGAGCCTGTTGAGAGTCCCTCGCCGAACATCCTCCATGACGACGTCGCCGTGAACCCGGCGATACGCTGGTACGACGGCGTGCGCGAGGCGCTCGCCACCAGGGATGAGTATCCCTACGCATGCACCGTCTATCGCGTGGTCGAGCGCGAGCACTTCGTTACGAGCAACGTGGCGGGCCTGGTGGAGCTGATGCCGGACTTCTTCGTCGAGCTACCGGAAGGTCTCGCCGGGGAGAAGGGCATCGCGAACGGAGACCGCGTGCGTGTCTGGTCGGCGCGCGGTGAGGTCGAGGGCCTGGCCATAGTGACCAAGCGCATCCAGCCGCTCATCGTCAACGGCCAGACGTGCTGGACGATCGGCATCCCCGTGCACTGGGGCTTCAAGGGCATCACGCACGGGTCGATGGCCAACAACCTCACGCCCTTCGTCGGCGACGCGAATACGAGCTGTCCCGAATTCAAGGCATTCCTCGTGAATATGGAGCGAGCCTAATGGCCCAGTTGCCCGGGAATTCTCTGGCGATCAAGCGCATGTCGGCCTCGCCGGACCCCGACCCTTCGCACAGCAGGGGGATCCGCACCGAGGGACCGGAGTTCGCCAAGCTCATCGACATCTCCCGCTGCATCGGCTGCAAGGGCTGCGAAGTAGCGTGCAAGGAGTGGAACGAACTGAAGGTCGAGCCGAGCCGCAATTTCGCCAGCTTTCAAAGCCACCCCGACCTGAGCTCGGACACGTGGCTCCTGATGCGATTCAGCGAAATCGAGGTCGATGGCGACCTCCAGTGGCTGATCAAGAAGGACGCGTGCCTGCATTGCGAGGAGCCGGGCTGTCTCTACGCCTGCCCTGCCCCGGGCGCCATCGTGCAATACGAAAACGGCATCGTCGACTTCAACCAGGACAACTGCATCGGCTGCCAGCTCTGCATCTCGGGCTGCCCCTTCGACGTGCCGCGCTTCAGCGAGGAGACAAAAAAAGTCTACAAGTGCAACATGTGCGTCGATCGCGTGGAGGTGGGACTCGAGCCGGCATGCGTGAAGACGTGCCCGACCAACGCAATCAGCTGGGGCACCAAGGACGACATGGTCGCGCTCGCGGGGCAAAAGGTAGACCGCCTCAAGGACAGGGGCTTCGAGCATGCGACGCTCTACGACCCGGAGGGTGTGGGAGGCACGCACATGATGTACGTCGTGCCGCACGGCGACCGGCTGGCCGACTACGATCTGCCCGAAGACCCGACCGCAGCCCCGGGCGCGCTCGCGGCGCTGGCGGGACTGAAGCAACTCGGAATGGGAATGATGGGGCTCGGCCTGATCGGAACGGCCCTCCACTACCTGAAGTACGGGCCCGAGGTAGCTGAGGAAGAGGAGCAGGCGTGAGCCGGATCGAGCGCTTCACCTACTTCGAGCGCGTGGTTCACTGGGCGCTGGGGCTCTCCTTCGTCTATCTGCTTTTCACCGGATTGGCGTTCAGCCATCCTCGCTTGTTTTGGATCACCGTGCTCTCAGGCGGCGGTCAGACCGCCCGGTTCCTTCACCCATGGATCGGGGTCCTCTTCTCGGTTTCGTTGGGCAGCATGTTCTTCATCTGGGCGAAGGACATGAGGCTCGAGGGTGACGATCGAGCGTGGATGAAAGCCATACGCGCCTATGCCACCCGTCAGAAGGACGGCGTGCCGCCGGCAGGGAAATACAACGCCGGCCAGAAGCTCTTCTTCTGGACGATGACGGCCCTAGGTGTCGTGCATCTCGCATCGGGTATCCCGATCTGGATGCCCGCAGGCGTGCTCGGCCTAGGTCCCTTCTACGGTGTCACTGTGAACGTGATGCGCCTCCTGCACTACGCGACCACCTTGGGGGGCGGCCTGTTGCTCATCGTACACGTGTACCTGGGTACCGTGGCGTATCCGGGCACGCTGGGAGCGATGCTACACGGACATGTGAGTCGCGGCTGGGCTCGCCTCCATCATCCCCGGTGGGAGAAGGAGCAGGCCGACCGTTGAGTGAGGGCCTCTGGCGACGACGCCGGGCCCGGGCGATCGAGTTGCTCTCCAGCGTCCCGCACGCCGACGAGATGCTCGAGTTCTACGTGGGGCTGGTCGAGCTCCAAGAGAGCGTCGCTCAGGAGGTAGCTCGTGCCCCAAAGAGCTTCGGAATTCAGGGGATGCAGGGCCAGTCTCTTCGGCTCGAAGAGCTTTCCCCTGACGCCATGGAGCCCGCCTTCGCCGATTTTCTACGGGCGATGGAGCCGATTGGGACGCAAGTGATGGCAAGCGCCACTCGAGCCCTACTCGAGGCTGGTGCCGACGAGCGAGCTCAGGTGTTGCGGACCTTCTGGCTCGAACGCGATCCCGGCGACTTCCTGCAGAGAGCCTTCTCGGAAGCTGTGGCCTGGGTCATCTCGCGCGGCCAGGCACCCGGCGCGGGCCGCGCCACCGCGCTCCGGAGAAGCTGCCCGGTGTGCGACTCCCCGCCTCAGGTCGGTGTGCTACGGGACGACCCGGGCGCCCTCGGGAGGCGCCTCCTCGTCTGCACGCTCTGTGCTACCGAGTGGCCTTTCCCTCGGCTCACGTGTGCCCACTGCGGATCCGTGGACGCGGATGGGCTGCACGTTCACCAAGTGGAATCGGTCCCGCACGTCCGTATCGAGGCGTGTGATAGTTGCGCGGGTTACCTCAAGGCTGTCGACCTCCGGAAGCTCGGAGGCGCCGAGCCGGTTGTCGACGATCTCGCCACACCGGAGCTCGACCTCTGGGCCAGTGATCGAGGGCTCGTGAAGATCCAAGCGAATCTGCTCGGTCTGTGAGGTCGAGCGATCGCGGTCCGGTCACGGGTCCGCCGCCCATAAGCTAGAGTCGAGTAAGGGAGGGGGTCTTCGGGCGCATCACCACCAGCTCAGGAACAATGATGCACGGAAGACTCTGGCCAAGACAAAGCACTCCGCATCGCCCTCATAGCCGTCGGCCTGATCTTGGTGGGCGGTGTACTATTGGTGCTGAATCGACCGTCCGCGGCACGCGCTACGGGATAGAAGGCCCGACATGAGAGGGACAGCACCGTGGGCGATATCGGCGTTTGCGGCGGTGGTAACAGCTGCATGTTCCGGGGACGTGGCGCAGGGGCCGACGGCTCAGGTCCTCGACAGCGCAGGCGTCCGGATCGTCACATACGACCTCACGGACCTCACGGTCCCGACGTACCGGGTCATCGTCGAGCACGACCTGGAGATCGGAGTGCAGGACGGTGCACCGGAATACTCGTTCTCGCGAATTCCCGGCCTGGCGGTAACATGAGATGGCTCCTTCGTCGTGTCGGACGCATTGGCCCAGGAGCTGCGCGTGTACGATGCTGCGGGCACGTACGTTCGCACCATTGGCCAACGGGGGGAGGGGCCTGGTGAGTTTGCGAGCGCGCCGGCGATCGTGGGTCTGGCCGGTGATACGGGAGAGCTTCTCGGCACGGTCCACACCCCACCCGATACGCGGCTGCTCGCGATTCACGATGACTTCGTCGTCGGGGTGGTGTTGGACGAATTCGACGTTCCGTATGTGCGCCGGCACGCACTGCTGTCAAGCTCCGAAGGCGGCACTTGAGCGCCTAAGGCGCCCGGCTCCCCACACCGTCCTGGATCTGGTTCATCCGATCCACGTCCGCGCCGGCTTCGGTGCGTATGGGAACCACGCTCGGGGTCCCGGTCAGTGCATCGTGCGGCGTCTCCTCAGTACGGCAGGAAGTAGAACACGATCGCCAGGAACGGGATCAGCAGCAGCATCACGGTGATCGCGTAGCCGAACATGTCCCGCGCGCGCAGGCCTGTGATCGCCAGCAGCGGAATCGCCCAGAACGGGTTGAGCAGATTCGTGTGTGCATCCCCGGCCGCATAAGCCGCGATCGTCTGGCCGGCCGGGATTCCCAGGTCGGCACCCGCCGCCAGCATGGGCCCACCGATGATGGCCCACTCGCCACCGGCGGAGGGCACGAAGACGTTGAGGATGCCACCCGTGATCCACGCAGTCACCGCGAACGTGTCCTCGGTGGCGATCGAGAGTAGCGCCTCACTCATGGTGTCTACGAGACCGGTTCCGGTCATCACTCCGATGATTCCCGCATAGAACGGGAACAGCAGAATCACGCCCGCGCTCCCGTGAACGGCCTCGTAGAAGTCCTTCTGATACTGGGACGGACTCATGTAGAGCAGGAGGCCGATCATGAGAAACCCGAAGTTGAACACGTTGAGATCGAGCGCCGCGAGACCACTCGTTGCAAACGCATTCACGGTCAGCACGACCCCGGTCAACGCCAGAAGGCCGCCGAGGATCTTGCTGTTGTCGAGTCTGTCCGCGAGCGTGGGCTTCTGATCCGACGGGCCAGAGGTCACCGTAGCTTCGGCCTCGGCTTCGGCCTCGCCGTCGAGACGGACATAGTGCTCCATTCCTCTGCAGTTCTCCGCCGGCGGACAGAGCAGGTAGAGCATGACGCAGGCGTAGGCGATCGCCAGCCCGGTGAGCATCAGTGGATATGGATGGAAGACCCACTCCGTGGACGGGACCACGCGGTCGATGAAGCCGAGCTGCATCAGCACGTTGCCATCGATCGATTGCAGCATGCCCGGCGAACTGGACATGCCCCAGCCCCAGGTCAGGCCGATCCCCATGTAGCCCGCCACGGCCAAGAGCGGATAGTGGACAGCCATCTGCTTCTCATCTGCCTGCTTCCCCATCTCCCTGGCGAGGATCGCGCCGAAGATGAGTCCTAGACCCCAGGAGATCCAAGACGTCAGCATGGCTCCCACGGCGACCAGCAGAACCGCCTGCCTACCGTTCTTGGGAAGTCGCACCAGACGCAGAATCAGTCGCTTCACGCGCGGGTGGTATGCTACCACCGTGGCGCTCACGAGGATGAGTACCATCTGCATCGCGAACTGAAGCAGAGACCAGAATCCGTCGTACCAGGACGCCGTGATCTCGGTCAGCCCGGACCCCTGCAAGAGAAACGCCGCGAGGGCAGCCACATACGTCAGAATGATCGCGAACAGAAACGGACTCGGCATCCAGCGTTCCACCTTGTCGGCGATCAGCTCTCCGAATCTCTGGACGGGTGTCAGATGTGGTTTCTCTGCGTGCTGCGCGCTCGTCATGTATGACTCCGAGGGGTCCGGGGGCCGCACAAAAACTGCGAGGGGGCAGCTTAGAATCCGGTGCCTCGGCCGCGCAAGAGTGGCGCTAGCGACCGCCTAGCCGCACCGGCCAGGTCCTGGGAATCGACTCGGCGTCAGGGCTCCAGGTGGGCACCTGCGCGCCCGTCGGGAGGACCCCAGAGACTCGGGCCGTCTGAGGTGGCAGGACGATTCTGTACTCCGGTTCCGGGCTGCACCCTACCAGCACATCGAGGCGCGCAGCGACGTGAGGCGCCCCCCTAATCGCCTTGATTCCGGATCGTCTAGGTGTGGAACGGGCGGGAGGGGTGTTCTCTGTCAGTCGCGGCGCCCTGTACTGAAGCCTGGCGCGGGCGTGCCCTGCCCAGCATCC
>JAYZBT010000339.1:0-9343 GCA_036338615.1 Gemmatimonadota bacterium | reverse complement strand
CGCGCAGATGATGGAGATGCTGCGCAGCCGGGTCGTGGCTTTCAACGCCGCGGCTGGGGAAGCCGGCTTGAAGGTCCCGCGCTACGAAGGTGGCTTCTTCGTCGCGGTTTTCACGCCCGACGGTGAGCGCACCGCGGAGGTGATGCGAGACGAGGGCGTCTACGTGGTGCCCATGGAAGGCGCCGTGAGAGTGGCGCTCTGTTCGACGCCCGAGGTAGCCATTCCTCGGCTCGTAGAAGCGCTGCGCATCGGCTTGGAGGCTGCGGAGGGCTGAGCGCCGCCGCCTATTCTACGAACGAGGTGTCGATCCCGCGGGACTGGAGCGACGAAACGATCTGGACCTTGCCGGCCCCCAGGTGGAGGTCCGAGCCGCCGGCCTCCACGAGCCGTTTGAACAAGCTGTCCATCGCCTTGCGCGCCTTGGGATTCGGCGCTGGAGCGGAGGGAGCGGCGGCTGGCCCCGTTGGTGAGCGGTTGAGCGTCGCCATCGACAACCAGGGAAATCGGAACTCCAGGCGTGAGCGTCAGCGCGTCGGCGCCACGCTCGATGAAATTGGCGAGATGACGCACAGGTCACTCTACCGGGGTGTGGGCGCCTGAAGGCATGGCGATTCTTGACGAGCCACCGAACCTACGCATGAAGTGCGCAGAGCGCCCGTCCGAGGGCGCGTGACCGTCAACGCTGCGCCGCGACCCTCCCGATCCTGATAGCGTCGTCGTCTTCCGGGCCACGCATGAGCAGTCCCAGGAAGCCCTCTTCGACGCGCCGCGCAACGTCATCGCTGTTCGCGGTGATGATGTCCGGCACGTCGACTCGCTTGGTGTGCGCCAGCACCTCCTGATTCCCGGCCTCACCGGCCGCCTGGTCGCCGCCGAGGGCCCCAGTAAGGCTGCCGATGCCACAAGCGAGAACGCTGTAGCCCGGCGTGTCGGCGATCGCGCGGACCTCGGCCAGCGCCCCCGGGTCCTCGATCATGATCATCGCGATCGTCGTGCCCAACGGATTCGCGGACGACCAGACGTCGGCACCGGCATCTACGAAGAAACTCACCGCCAGGGTCGCCTCCGCGGGGGTGCGCACGTGGGGTAGGACGACACCGTCCGCGCCGCGCTCGAGCGCCTCGACGACCCGCGCCCTGGCCACGTCCGCTCCGTCGGTCGAGATCGGCGGGATGCGCACGAGCAGGGTCTTTCTCTCGGCCGTTCCCTCGTGGCCGAGCCCGCCAGAAATCGCGGAAATAGCCTCAGGGTCATAGGAGCCTTCGAGGTTCAGGAATAGGTAGTCGAGCAGGTCGTTCTGGGCGAGTTCGGCACCGCCCTGGGCAGTATAGAGCGCGGGCAGGCGCTCCCCCTCGGGGCCGCGTTCGCCCCGGGGGCGCTCGCTGGGCACGAAAATCCCAAAGGCTGCCTGGCCCTCGGCCCACAGTTGGATGGCAATGGATTGAGAGACGCCCTGAGCGCCGTCCTGGGCGCAACCGCCCAGCAGGAACAGCGAGAGCACGACCGGCGCGCAGAGCCGGCGCTTGGGCGGAGTGAGGCCTCTTACGCCCGAATGAATCGTAGTCATGGCCTGTCCTGCTACATGGACCAGGGCGGAACGACCCCGTTCATCCTGGCATACGCGATCGATTGTCCGAGGTGCTCGTTCATGTGCGCGACGAGCTGTAGCAGCACCGACCAATGCTGGACCTGCCGGCCGTACAACCGCGTGGACGCCGTGAGGTCCGAGTCGGACATCGCGTCGAGGCTCTCTCGCACGTGGGTCATCGAGGCGTTCACGATCCCACCCACCCACTCCTTGTCCGCTTCCGTGGGGGTGGCCGACTGGAAGCGCGCCGTCGCGTCCGCTTCCCAGCCCATGTAGGCTCGCCTGTCTACGGGTGACGCGATGCCCATGTTCTGCTCCAGGTACATGTAGTTGTACCGGGCAATGTGCAGGTAGACTCTCGCCACCGACGCGACACCCTCGGCCGGGCTCCAACCGTACTTCTCGGCCGGCATCGCCTCAGCGAGCATGACCACCTTCCGGGCGGACCCGTCGAAGTGCATCTCGATCTCCGACTTGAACCCGTCGGACATCGACTGCGCCGCTAAGGGTGCCCCTAGTGGCACGCTGAGCGCCCCCGCGAGAGCAAGCCGGGACAGCACGGTCGGCGCCAATAAGTTCGGCAAAGGGGTCACGCGGCGCATAATCGGTCTCCGATGGGGTGAGGCACTGAGACTGCCAAAGTAGATGCAGACGGCACTCATGTCAGGTTGCGTGGACTCCTCGGTGCACCCGTTACACCCGGGACGGTGAGAGAAACGACTGCCAGTGTAACCGCGTCTCCCTGAGACACGCCGTACAAGAAGCCCTCGAGCCATCGATGATCGGATCGTTCGGTTTGGTGGGACTGTTGCTCGCGATATTGGGTGTGTACGGCATCCTTTCGTTCCAGGTAACCCAGCGGACCCGGGAGTTCGGAGTTCGTCGGGCACTGGAAGCCAACGGACGGGACCTGGTAAAGAACGTCGTACTGGGAGGCCTGTTAATCTCGTCCGCTGGATGTGGGATCGGGGTGCTCACGGGCGGCGTGCTCGCGCAGCTTCTGGAGAGTTTCCTCATCGGGCTGCATCCGCCCGATCCGGCCGCGTTCACCGGGGTGCCGTTCGTTCTGCTCGCCGTCGCGATCGCGGCCAGCCTGATCCCCGGGTTACGGGCGACGTCCGTAGGCGCGGTGGAGGCGCTCAGGGAGGAGTAAGGCTGCGGTTGCCGATGGGCGCACGCGCGACCACACTGCGCTTCGGAAACTCGAAACCCCGGCACCTAGAAGGTCACCATGCTGCGCTCCAAGTCCTCCGCCCTCGCCTCCCTGATTCTCGTCGCCGTCTGCGCCGCGCCGATCGCCGCGCAGCAGCGTCCACTCACGTTCATGGACATGCAGCGCCTCAACAGGGGTGGCTCGTGGACCCCGAGTCCAGACGGCGCCTGGATGTTGTATACGATCTCGACCCCCGACTGGGAGGAGGACGAGTCGCAGAGCGACATCCACGTGGTTTCGCTCTCGGAGGGCGTCTCGTCGAGTCGCCGATTGACGTTCACGGAAGACAAGAACGAGTCGCAGCCCACTTGGGCTACGGACGGCTCCTTTTTCGTGTTCGCATCGAACCGCGACTCCGACGACGGCGACAATCAACTCTACCTGATGCGACATGACGGCGGCGAGGCCAGGAGGCTCACCGACGCAGAGCACGGTGTCTCTGGGTTCAGCTTCAGCCCTGACGGGATCTGGCTTGGCTACCGCAGCGGCGACTCCGGGCAGGAGCAACTCCACTTGCTGGACATCTCGGACCTGTCCGGGACGGATCCCGTCCAGCTCACAGGGGGAGATGCCGGCGTCGAACAGTGGGAGTGGAGCCCCGACGGGCGAGCGGTCTATTTCGTGCGCCCCGACTCGTTCGACGAGGACGAGAAGCGCCGCCGCGAGGAGGGCTTCACGGTGGACGTGAGGAACGCGGTAACCCCGCTGTCGAGTTTGTGGTCGGTCGACATCTCAAGCGCGCAGGAACAGCGGCTGACCCGCGGCTCCGACTTCAGCGTCAACGGATTCGTCGTCTCGGACGACGGTCGGTGGCTCTCCTTTACCGGTGGCTCGCCCGAGCGATACGATCGCAACATCACCGGCTCACGTCTCTACGCCGACCAGTATCTCATGGATATAGCCGGCGGCTCCGTCGAGCGGCTGACCGAGAACTACGAGGTGGGAGAGAGCGCGACGCGCTTTTCGCCTGATGGACGCTGGATCGCCTTCTCGGGGCCCGACGACCTGACCCGATACTCGATGACTGAGAACCGGATCTATATCCGGGAAGTCGAGTCACCCGGCGAGCCCTTTCGAAAGCTCGGCTCCTCGTTCGACCAGAGCCTGTCCATCGGATTCTGGTCGGAGGATTCACGGACGATCTACTTCAATGCCGGGGTGAAGGTCACGAATCAACTGCACGCGCTCGACATCGAGCGGGACGAAGTCAGGCAGCTCACGGAAGAACGGGCTTCACTCTCGGTGAGCCGGGACGATGAAACCGGCGTGATCCTGATCAACTACGCCGACCCCGAGACTCCGCCGACCATGTTCACGGTGTCCGAGATCGACGATGTGGGTGATCGGTCCCAGTGGACACGACTTGCCGACCTGAACCCTCAGCTCCGCGATGTGGCATTCGGACAGGAAGTCGAGGTCAACTGGACCTCGACGGATGGCAAAACGGTCGGGGGAGTGCTGGTCTACCCAGTCGGTTACCAGGAGGGCACGCGGTATCCGCTGATCGTCGCGATCCACGGCGGACCGGCTTCTGCGGATGTTCTTCGCTTCAACGGGGGCTATGGTGGCCAGGTCTACGCCGGCGCGGGCTACGCCGTCTTGAAACCGAACTACCGAGGATCGAGGAACTACGGGAACGCACACCGGACGGACATCGTCGGTGATTATTTCACGCTCGGCTACGACGACATCATGACCGGCGTGGACTACCTCATCGGGGAGGGCATCGTCGATGAGACACAGATGGGCGCCTTGGGTTGGAGCGCGGGAGGGCACTGGTCGAATTGGATCCTGACGCATACAGATCGCTTCAAGGCGATCAGTTCGGGAGCGGGCACCATGAACTGGATCAGCATGTACGCGCAGAGCGACGTGCAGCGGAACCGACAGTTCTACGTGGGGGACGGCTTCCTCTACGAGGACTTCGACACCTACTTCGACCAGTCACCACTCAAGTACATCACCAACGCCAATACCCCGACCATGATTCACGTCGTCGAGGGCGATCCGCGCGTCCCGAGCCCGCAATCGGTCGAACTCCACATGGCGCTCAAGAAACTGGACGTGCCCACCGAGCTCTTCATGTATCCGGGCCGCAGCCACGGCATTCCCGATCCTCGGAATCGGTTGGTGAAGGCGGTGAGCGAGATGGCATGGATGGATCACTATGTGCGCGGCATCGGGGACAAGTTCGAGTGGCAGCAGGTGCTGGAGACGCTCGAGGCCAACGCAGAGCGTGCGCGGCCGATCTCGGACCGGTGAGGGAGGTGAGCATCCCGGCGGTCTAGGCGTCCACTTATGTATACAGTTACGACTGTATACAACCATGACACCCACGCGGTATCAGGCCGCGGCCACCCTCCTTCACGTCAGTATCTCGGGATGCTCACGCCGCAGGCGCCGTAGGGTTTCCATGAACCCCGGACCCGGCATCCGGATGTCGAGCAGGAGCACGTCGCACGCGACGTGGTTCAGTTCCTCCCGGAGGCGGAACGGGTACGCTCCAACGATGTGCGCGCGTCCGCTGAGCTTCGGCGACTGGGAAAATCCTCTCCCCTACGCTGCCTCCGGCCTGGGGGCGTCGGAGCGAGCCGTCACGAGCTCCATACCTTGGAGCGGAAGGGCCGGAGCGACCGGCCTCTCCCTACTTCAACACTACATGAGGGTCGATGGTCGATCGAGGAAAACCTGGTGGTGCAGGCCTCCGACTCGCTTCCCCTTGCCGACTCGGCCCGAGACACTTCTGATGTCAGGTAGCCAGCACGTGGATACGACGGCGCAAGCCAACGGAGGGTGACCCGCATGTCTTGGAAGAGCCTCACACTCGTGACAATCGTGGCCTTGGCCGCCGGCGCGCCCGCGCTGTCAGCACAGTCACCCTCTACCGCCCCCGTGCGGTTCCGCGCGCACAATATCGCAGAGATCGCCGGAGGCTACGCGGTCGCGGTTGCCGACTTCAACCAAGACGGTCGCCTCGACGTCATGGCGAACTCGCTGCGCGTCGGCGAAGTCGCTTGGCATGAAAACCCCCGCTGGGAAAAGCACGTGATCGTTCCGGGCATGCGTTCCATCGTGAACCAGGCGATCTCAGACCTCGATGGGGACGGAATCCCGGAGGTGGCCTTCCAGTCCGGCTTCGCCATGCAGGCCGCGAACAGCGAGGGGATCAACTGGATCGCGAAGAGCAAGGGCGATCCGCGCATGGAATGGGACGCAGAGCCGATCGACCGCTGGGCGACCTCCCACCACGTGACGTGGGCCGACCTAGACGGTGATGGGGCGAAGGAACTCGTGAACGCCGCGCTCATCGGGCATGGCAGTCTAGCGCCCACCTATGATCAGGACCTGGCATCGGTCTACTGGTATGGGCAGGACGGTTGGCGGCGCGGCAACATCGCCACGGACGTTCCGGGCGTCATCCACCGCGTGCGAACGGTCAATTGGGATTCTGGCGCTCGTGAGCAGATCCTGCTCGCGAGCTTCGAGGGAATCACGCTCTACCGCTCATCCGGTGAGGGCGCCACGATGATGTTCGAAAAAGAGGTGATCTCGAATGGCCACGTCGATGTAGCCCCCAGACTTGGCGCCAGCGATGTCGGCACCGGCATGAGCAACGGCAGGCGCGTCGTGGCGTCGGTCGAGCCCTGGCACGGGAACGAAGTGGTCGTCTACACGCAGTCAGGGGGCGCGTGGCAGCGCCGAGTGATCTTCGACGAGGTCACGAGCGGACACGAGATCGCGGTGCTCGACCTCAACGGCGACGGCCGAGTCGACATCGTGGCCAACGACAACAGCCGCGTTTCCGAGAGGTCTCCCAACGCCACGCCCGGCGTGCACGTGTTCTTCTCACCTGAAGATCCAGCGACCGGTGAGTGGAGCTACGTGCGCATCGAGAGCGAAGTCGCCATGAACGGTTGCGTGGGCGGCGACATGAACCAGGATGGCCGCCCCGACCTCATCTGCTCCGGCGCCGGCAACATGATCAAGTGGTACGAGAATCTGGGGATGTAGACGCAACGGCCTGTGACCGAGGCCGCGACACCCTAAGACCGACCTCGATCAGCGCAGCTCGCGGATCGAGAGGTTCCAGTGATGGTGGTATAGGATCCAGCTGAGGTCGGGGCACCAGGACGTCACGTCCAACCGGCCCGCCTGGATCAGCGGCTCGAGTTCTGGCCGGTTACTCACCGGGATCGTATCGCTGATGAAGACGCGATCGACCGCGCACGAGAGATCGGCGAACCGCTCGGCCGCGGGACCGCACAAGACGCCGTGGGTCACGACTGCCCAGACACGAGCCGCTCCGAAGCGCGCCTTGAGATCGGCGGCGCTCTGGATGTTGGTGCCTCCGGTGGCGATCTCGTCGTCGAGGTTGAGCACGGTCGCCCCCTCGATCGCGTCCACCTGACCGAAGAGCGCGGCCAGCGTCGACTCCTGGCTCGACTTGCGGCGCTTGACGCCGTAAACGAGGGGAAACGTGACGTCCAACTGCCGGCTGACCTGCTCGATCGCGGACTCCATGCGCTTGGCGGCACCGTCGTCCGGAAAGCACAAGCAGATCGGATGGCCGAGGGCCTTGGCTTCGTCTACGGCCCGTTTCAGCATGCGCCGGACCATGGAGACTTCGGTGATGAACCCGGTACGTCCGCTCATCACGACCTGGGGGGCGTGCAGATCCACCGCGATCACTCGGTCCAGGGCGCTGTAGGTCGACATCATCATCAGATCGATGATCAACGGCGGTAGAGCGAACTCCAGGTTGCCCTCGTCCTTGTCCGAGCGTCCCAGCGGAAAGTAGCCGGTAACCACTGTGATGCGGCTGGCCCGCCGCCCGCTCAGGTAGCGAAGGATGAGCATGAGTTGCAACAGCATGTCGGGCGTTCCCGGCCCACTCGTCAGCACGACACAGTCGTGTCCGGCGATGTGCTCCTTGCCCAGGCGCACGTAGGGCTCGCCGTTACCGCGGTAACCGAAGTCGAAGTCGGCGACATCCAGGGAGGTATCGAACTGGTAGTTGCCCGACTCCACGCGACTCTTGACTTCGAGCGCGAGGCTCTCGAAGCCCGGCATCGGGATCAGGGTCAGGCCACCGTGCTGATTGAAAGGACGGACTGTACTCGGCGCTTCGGTCACGGCTTATCCTGTCTGGACGGCATCGCTAGCAAATCTCCCCCAAGTACCCACCTCCGCCGCAGTAGGTCGGGTCCTGCAGTTGTATCGACAGCCCGTCGGGGTCGCTGAAGTAGAGTTCCGGCGTGCCCTCCGGCGCGCCGCCCCGATTCGGCATGCGCAGGGAGATCCAGTGTCGAAGCGGACCAGGAGTCTGCTCTCGCGGCGTGATGCCATGTCCTTCCAGGGCCCGCTGAACACGCTCGACGTCGAAGTCCTCCACCGTCAGGCAGGTATGGTTGATACGCGCGCCACCGGCGCCAGCCCCGATGAACATCAAAAAGTGGTCGCCGGTCCCTACGTCGAGCACGGGCGCTGCGGCCTGCATGGCCTGGATCCCGAACCCGAAGGCCTGCTGGTAAAACGCGTTCGTGCGGGTTGGATCGGTGACGTTGATGGTGAAGTGGCTCAAGCCGAGGGGGGTGAGTGAGCCGGGTCCTGGCGCCGGTTCTGCGGCCATGCACTGATCTCCGAGCGGGCCGTCACCACCGCAATAGCCCGGGTCCTGTAACTGAAAGACGAGGCCGTCGGGATCGCCGACATGGACCTCGCGCGTGTCCCCCCTCGAGGTGACGCGCACGTTCATGGCACCCCCGCTCAACCCGTCACCTCCGCTCCCCCGCGCCACTCCGTGTTCGCCCAGCGCCCGCACGACTCGATCGACATCGAAGTCCTCGACCGCCATCCCGAAATGATCGATGCGCGGAGGGGCAGAGCCCGCTTCGGTGAGTGCGAGAAAGCGCGGGCCGGGGCCGATGCGGAGGATGATCGTGCCAGGCCGGCGCGCCTGCACGGGCATGCCGAACACGGCCTGGTAGAAGTCCAACGAACGTTCGAGGTCCGATACCGCGAGCGTCACCTGGTTCAAGCCTCTTATACGCAGGGGAGCCGCTTGCTGCAGCGCGAATAGACGCGGCGCGACCGCGAGGGCCGGCATCGTCAGGAGCATCGCCCGGCGCGTCATGACGCCGCGTTCGCCGCATTCGCCCATATCGCTCATCGCTCGTTCCGAATGAATTTCTTGAGATTTCGCGGAATGACCTCGCCGACGAAAACGTTGCCGGACGCGTCCACGGTCACGCCCTCTCCGAGAGCCTCAGAAATGAAGCCGATCGGCGAGAAGTCTCCGGCGTTGGCGATTACGATGCCCTCCCGCAGTTGGTAGTCGGCGACGTAGATGACGTCGTCTGCGGTAATGTGCATGCCGCTCGCCATGATCTCCGTCCACTCGTCCAGGAAGTTACCCTGCTGGTCGAAGACCTGAATGCGCTGATTCACGCGGTCGCCGACGAAGAGCCTGCCCCGGGAGTCGAAGGCGAGCGAGTGCGGCTCGTTGAACTGGCCTGGCCCCGTACCCTCGCTGCCCCAGGCCA
>JAYZBT010000338.1:0-6397 GCA_036338615.1 Gemmatimonadota bacterium | reverse complement strand
GGATACGGAAAGCCCACCAGGTCATCGAACGAGATGAGGCTTGCGTTGTAATGCCGGTGCTCGAGACCTAGTGCTTCGCTGATCGAATTCAGTAGATAGGTCTTGCCGGTGCCGCTCAGTCCTATCAACAGAAGTGGGTCTTCCGTCACCAGCGCTGCGAGGATCGGCAGCTCTCGTTTCGCAAAACCGTACACACCCAGCGATGCGAATCGATCTCGAGCCTTAGCCTTGCCTCCAAGAATTTTGCGCTTGATCGCACTCAAGAGGGACGGGGACGAGTGAGGGGAATCACCGTCCGAGTCGGGGTGGCGCTTCAGATCGACTGTCATATCAGCCTCCTGCGTATAAAAGGATTCAGGAAGCCGAAAAGCCCCCACATCAGAAGACGTGAGAGGCTCTTCGACGCTTTAGGCGGATGCCGTTCTCAGGAGCGCGCCCGCCAAGCTGTCGGTTCAAGGCGCACACTCCGCTCGAGCCTCACCGGCCCGAACCGGACTTCAAGTATTCTCAAACAGCAAAGGGTCCCGCTCGGCCAAACCGAACGAGACCCTTCCGAGCGGTTTAGCACCTTGTTAACCCGGTTGCAATCGCAACAACTCGCCGGGATGCAGAATCATTCTGCACGCTATGAATTTAGGGGAAGTTCGGCCCTATTTCAAGGCGACAACGGCACCGATTAGGGCACCTCACCGGACGCGCAAGACACTGCTGGATAGCTGGGCGTGGCTGGGTGCCACGGAGGGCTAGGGGCTAGTTGCCGTCTTCTAGGTCGGGAGGACAGGGGGGGTAGGTCACCGGCTTACCCTCCTAACGGCAACTGCGTGATCAATGTTCTCCACCTTCATCCTGTACACACCTCCATCATTCCAAATCGGAACCCTCGGGTTAACCCAAACCCAAATCCAGATCCAAGACTCCACCTGCTCCCAAACCTGACCGTTTGCAAGTTGATAAAGGTTACCGTACTCAAGACCGTCAAACTTGCTCACGATAAAGCTCTCGAAACTGTCTTGAGTAGATCCACCTCCACCCGTGAGAGCCACTACCTCGAGAGACTTGTCATCGACCAAAAGGGTCCCACGGGTCGGACAGATACTTACGGATGGATAATACGCATACAGATACTCGTACTCGTACTTGACTTGCCACATTGATGACGTGCCACCAGGTGTGGTACCACTCCCTATGTTAGACATTGTGACGTCGGTGACGTCCTGCATCGTGCCCATGTCCGGCGAGCCGATGCTCACGGCGACCTTTCGAGATCTACTTCACTTGGCTTGTTGCCGTCGTCGTGGAGTGGGGCGGGTGCACACCTTCGATCGAGCCTTACGCGCAGCGGTCGAAGGAGGTTGTTTCCATGGGTCAGCCTCCGGCTCTTCGATCGGGCCCCCGCACGAGATTCACCACCGTATGCAAACGTCCGTCGACCATGACCGCGCGCACGCGTCGAGTGTTCTCGATATCGACGAGCGGATCCGCGTCCAGAATCACCATGTCAGCGAGCATGCCGGGCACGATGGCACCGAGGTCGTCAGGGGCTCCGAGTACATCGGCCGCCCAAGTCGTAGCTGTGCGCAGGGCTTCGACCGGGGTGAGACCGCCGTCGACGAAGAGCTCGAGTTCGGCGTGTAGGCTGATGCCGAAGGGCACGATCGGCGAGTCGGTACCCGCCACCACACGGCCGCCCTTACGCACCAGCTCGGTAATGAAGCGCTGCTGATTGCGAACGCGCAGCGCGGCGGTGGCCGACACGTCTTGGGCGGCTCCGGCGGTCTGGTTCGGGTTCAGGATGCGCATCCTGGGATCGTCCAGACGGTCCGGGTCCAGGCTCGTGAGCATGGAGAAACCTCCCTGCAGTGAGATCGTCGGCGTGATCACCATCCCGGAGGACGCGAGCATGTCTACGATGTCCTGGTACGTGCGCATGGCGCCCCGCGTCACTTTCGGGGAGTAGCCCCGGCGGCTGGTGCCCTGGATGTGCTCGACGCCATCGCCCCCGTTCGCCACCGACGGATACACCTCGTGGGACGTGACCCAGAGGCCCAGCTCGTGCGCCCTCTCGATCGTGCGTTTCTGCATCGGGTCGGACAGCCGCACATAAGTCTTCACGAGGTCGTAATCGAGCCGGTCGGCCCGATCCAGCTCCCGGTCCAGTTGGGGACCGGGCTCGATGGCCTGACCCAGGTCGTAGTAGATGCGGCTTCCGTCGAGCATGTATCCCGTCGTGAACACGCGCGGGCCGACGCGCACACCCGCCTGAGTCGCCTCGCGTCGATTGATGGCTTCGTAGGGATCGGTCGCGGGCTCGCGAATCGATGTGATTCCATAGGAGAGAAGGAGTCGGCCGAGACCCTCACCCAACGACTCGCCCTGATGCCCATGCGATTCGACCAAGCCTGGAATCACGAAGCCACTCGACGCGTCCACGACTTCACCTCGATGTAGGCTCGCGTCGTGGGGTTGCACCGACTGGATGCGTCGACCCTCCACAACGATGTCCACGTCGTTTCGCGCCGTGTCCGCTCGCCCGTCCCAGATGGCTCCAGCGTGGATCACGGTGCGCGCGGGTGCTTCGGCTCGCCGGTACTCGGGCCCCTCCATGAGCGTCACGACCCGCGAGTCGCTGAGCGAGATCTGGCGAACGCGGTCCACGGATAGGTAGGCGATGTTCTGTGAGTCTCCCGTCCACGACGGCGACTCCGCCAACTCGTCCGTCACCCGCATGGGGTCGCCGATGGGAGTCCCGTCGCGTGCAACGGGCACGGTCCAGAGCACGCTCCCGGCCGAGTATGCGAGCAGGCCACCGTCGGGCGAAAAGACCGGCCCGGCCGTCCCTCGGGGGCCCAGGGAAATCGTACTCGGCGGCCCGATGTCGTGCGGCTCCCCGCCGTCCACGGGGAAGAGCCGCACGACGCTGACGCCCTCCCGGTACGAGCCCGAGAACGGCTTCAGAACGACCACCGCGAGTTGGCGCCCATCCGGCGACCATGCCGGGCGACCGGCGGCGAACAGGCTGCGACCATCTGCGACCAGCGTCGGGTCACCTCCCCGTGCGTCGATGACCGCGACCGCCAGTGGTCCTAGTAGCCCGGCCCTGCGGATGTACGCGAGTCTCGTTCCGTCCGGTGACCAAGCCGTGGACATCTCCGCGTTGCCGCCCGACGTGAGTTGCCGCTCGGACCCGTCGCTCATGTCGCGGACCCATATATCCATCGTACCTGCGCGATCGGTCGAGTAGGCGAGGTAGCGACCGTCGGGGGACCACGCGGGGTCGGCCTCGAGGAAGGGGTCGTCCGTGAGTCGACGATTTCCACCCGCTTCGTCGTGAATCCAAAGGTCACCCAACGCGGCGAACGCCACCGAGCGGCCGTCGGGGGAGACTTGGGGGCCGCCGATTCCCACCGCCTTTCTCGGTGCCGTTCCGTCGAAGTCCCGAGCGCGGCGCGTCCACTGCGGTCGCTGCAGCGTGACGGTCGCTCTGAAGTCGCGTCTTCCCAGGTCGCTACCGTCCACACCCCGCCGCTGGATTCCCCCGTCGGCTGTGTAGAGCAGCTGCGCCGAGCCCAGCCACGCGGCCCGGAACGGAAAGACGTCCTCACCGTCGGTGCTGAGCCGTCGGCTCGCTGACCCCCCGGTTTCGGTGTCGATCAGTAGGACCGCAGAGGCACCCAGGCTCGGGTCCACCACCGAGAGCGTACGGCCGTCCGGACTCCAGGAAGGTGCGACCAGGCCCCCTCGGCCGGTGTGCACTCGGCGGCTGTCCCCAGATCGATCCATGAGAACCACGTGGGAGTCCGCACCTTCACGCGCGATGTAGGCGACGGTGGTGCCGTCGGGGGACACCGCGGGGTTGGTCTCGGCGGACGGGGCCGAGGTGAGACGTCGCAGCGTCAACCGAGCCAGTTCGAGTTCCCAGATGTCGTAGCTGCCACCGCGGTCGGACGCAAATACGATGCGATCGCCCGCGGGTGACCAGTGCGGCTCTCGGTCGTCGAACGGCCCGGACGTCAGACGGGTGGGCGCCTCACCGTCGGTCCCAACCGTCCACAAGTGCCAGTTTCCATCGAGATAGCTCTGGAAGACGATGCGTGCGCCGTCCGGCGACCATGCGGGCTGCCTCGCGTCGGCTTCCGGGATCGTCAGGGATCGCGCCACCTCTTCGTCCTCCGCGAGCAGCCAGATGCGGCCAACCAGGTCGAGCGCCAGGTCACCGGACCCGGGCCGCAGGGCGATGGCCATGTTCGTGCCCTCGGTGAGCTCGACCTGCGTTTCGGCCGTCGGTGGGCGCCTGCCACTCGCTTGCGTCTGGGCGGTGGCCTCGGCCAGGCTCAGCCCCACCGCGACGGTCGTCAGGAGGGTTGGCTTCCAGCAAGACGACGCTCTGAGCACGGGCGGCTCCTTTGGTGGGACGGTGGTCGGCCTACATAAGGCCCGGAGACGCTGGGGGCAAACGCGCTCGCGCCCGGACCTATCAGCGGACGCCGTGGCGGCTAACGGCCCACCCTTTCGCGTACAGTTTCGGGAAACGCTCGAGGTAGCCGGGATACGCATGTCGCGCGGCGTCGATCACGGTCCGATCCAGGCGGGAGATCACCAACGCGTCGGTCGTCTCGACGAGCACCTCGCCGCCGACCGCCGCGAGTAGCTGGAGGCCTTGCGGGCGGTTCACCCGTGCTCCCCGGGTGGTCGCGATGGGTTGAAGATGTCCATGCCGGGCTACTCCAAGAACCAGTCTAGAGCGGCGGTCACGATGGACTCGGGCATCTCGTGCCCGCCCACGAACTCTTCGTATCGGATTTCGTAGCCGTCCATCTCGAACATCGGTGCGATCCCATCTCTGCTCAGGGAAACCGGGAGGACCCGGTCCTCCGTGCCGTGAGATACGAAGACCCGGGGGCGCCCGACGATGGGGTCCTCCGGATAGGAAGAGCCGGGTGAGAAGGCGATCAGGTGCGTGAACAGGTCACCGTTCGACGGGCCCAGCGACAGCGCGTAGGACGCGCCGTCCGAGAAGCCGATCAGGGCGATACGCGACGGGTCGATGGCGCATCGCGAGAACGTGTACCGAAGCATCGAGTCCAGGAAAAGCACATCCGGTCCGAAGGTGCCGCGGATGGCGTCCCACGTTCTGGCTCTGGACTCCGGAGCGAGCAGGATGGCACCGCGCTGCTCACACGGCTCGTATAGCCTCGTCCACGACCGCGCTCCGCCGCCCCCGCCGTGCAGCGCCACCAGGAGCGGAGTCGGCACGGCCGGGTCGTAGCCCTCGGGAACGTACAGGACCCCGCCGCGAGACAGTTCGGGCGCCACCTTCGTTGCGCCGAGCGCGGGACGGAGTGCAGGGCTCCCTGGCCGGGCGGTCAGCCTCGGGTTCAGCCCGGAGGTGGGCTGCTGCGTGAGGGTGCCGGTGTCGGCTGCGGCCGACGCTCTCGTGAGGGCTCCACCGGCTCCGAGCGCGAGAAAGTCTCGACGGTTCATGCGACTACCCTACGTCCTGGATGGGTTGGGCCGAAAGAGGCGAGTAGCGCCGTTGCACGGACGCTAGTGCACAGGCAACCGCGCCAGCGCCTCATCCAAATGCTGCCGGTACACGTCACGATCCTCGGGTCTCAAGCACGCGTCTCTCCCGCCCACCCGACGCCAGATCTCCTCGACCACTAAGCCGAACACCCACGTTGAGCATGTATATACAACGTCTCCGCAGACGACCAACGCTTCTTGATGGTCCGGCGGAGGGTGTTTCGCCCCGACCAGGCCGAGGAGCCGCGCGTAGTCCTGGTCACGAACTAGTTCGAGGAGCTGAAGGCGCGAGTGGGTAACTGAGTCGCCTCCGCTTCCTAAGCAGTCGCGTGGAGGTGGGCTCTAGAACAGCCCCTCGACACTGAGGTAGCGCTCCCCGCTGTCGCACAGCATGCACACGATGACATGCCCTTCGTGGCGTGGCTCGCGGGCCAGCCGGAGGGCTGCGCACACGCTCGCGCCGGAGGAAATGCCCACGAGCACGCCTTCCTTTTGTGCAATCTCCCGGCACGTACGAAACGCGTCAGCCTCCGAGACGAGGTAGATGTCGTCCAGCAGGGAACGGTCGAGCACGCCCGGCACGAATCCTGGAGCAGTGCCCATCATCCGATGCGGCTGGAAGCGACCCTCGGATATGAACGGCGCCTCTTCAGGCTCGACGCCCACGACGCGCAGGCCAGGCTTGAGTGGCTTGATCGCTTCGGAGACGCCACACAACGTTCCCCCAGTGCCCAGCGGGGCCACGAAGACGTCGACCCGTCCCTCCGTATCTCGCCAGATCTCCGGTCCCGTCGTCTCGATGTGAGCCCGGCGATTGTCCAGGTTGTCGTGTTGTCCCACGTAGAACGAGCCGGGTAGCGCGGCGTGGAGCTCC
>JAYZBT010000337.1:0-26451 GCA_036338615.1 Gemmatimonadota bacterium | reverse complement strand
GTGCGTACGCCGATCACCCTCTGCCCCTCGACGAGCAGCGAGTCCACGGGAAAGCCCGGGAAAACATTCACTCCGAGGCCTTCGGCTTTCTCGCCGAGCCAACGCACCATCTCGCAGATCGAGGCGATGTAGTTCCCATGGTTCTTCATGGTCGGCGGCGTCGGAATCCGCACCGCGTTCGACCCCGTCATGAAGTAGACCGCCTCTTGTTCGACAGGCCGCCGGAACGGGAAGTCCGAGAGCGCCAACTCGGGGAAGAGCTCCTGAAAACCGCTCGGATTCACGACCGCCCCCGAAAGGCTGTGCTCGCCCAGTTGGCCGGCTTTCTCCAGAACGCCGATCTCGACGTCCCCGAGTCCACCGCCGGCCTCGTTGTCCTTCTGCACGAGGCGAGCCAACTCGATCGCGCCCGCGAGCCCGGCCGGACCCCCGCCGACGAAGACGACGTCCATGGGGATGGCCTCGGCGTCGAGCCGGTCCTCCACGATGAAGCGGTCGCGCGGGAGCGGCGGTTGGGCGTCGGCCGAACGGGCGGACGGGCGGAGGACGCTGGTGCCCTCGGACATGTGTGCTCCGGGAGTGACGGATCAGTGGAAACAGCCGCGTGTACCTGAATCGACTCTAGCTGTGAAGATCGCCAACTCGCGCTCGGGGCTCTACCCTTCACCCTACCGTCGACGAAGGTGCGCCCCGATTGTCGACTCCAAGAGTCGACTCCAAGAGAGGATTATCCGGCCTATGAGCGACCACCGTCCGACTTCGCTGGGCGAGTTGAAAGCAGAAGGGTACGAGTCGCGCAGCGTCAAGGACGAGATGCGCGCGAACCTCGTGCGCAAGCTGCGTTCGGGCGAAGACCTCTTTCCCGGAATCAGAGGGTACTCGGACACGGTCGTGCCGGCGATCGTGAACGCGGTCCTATCGAAGCACGACTTCATTCTGCTGGGTCTGCGCGGCCAGGCGAAGAGCCGCATTCTGCGCCAGCTCGTCTCGTTGCTGGACGAGGCGGTGCCCAGCATCGGCGGAAGCGAGATCAATGACGATCCGTTCGCGCCCATCTCGAAGTACGGTCGCCAGCGCCTGGACGAGTGCGGAGACGAAACCCCGATCGCGTGGATCGGACGGGACCACCGTTTCGTGGAGAAGCTCGCTACACCCGACGTGACCATCGCAGACATGATCGGCGACGTCGATCCTATCAAGGCGGCGCGGGGGGGCCACATCCTGGGTGACGAGCTCACGATCCACTACGGGCTGCTGCCACGAGCGAACCGCGGCATCTTCGCGATCAACGAGTTGCCCGACCTGGCCGGCAAGATCCAGGTGGGTCTCTTCAACATCCTCGAAGAGGGCGACGTGCAGGTAAAAGGATACCCCGTGCGCCTGGCGCTCGATGTATTCATGGTGTTCACGGCCAACCCCGAGGACTACACGGCGCGCGGCAAGATCATCACCCCGCTCAAGGACAGGATCGGGGTCGAGATCGGCACACACTACCCGCAGGCTCTCGAGACCGGGATCGACATTACCCGCCAGGAGGCTTGGGTCGGGCGGGGCGGCACCTGCGTGGAGATCCCCGACTTCGTCGAAGAGGCCGTGGAGCGCATCGCGTTCATCGCGAGAGAGGACAAGCGCATCGATCAGCGCTCCGGCGTCAGTCAGCGCGTGCCGATCACCGTCATGGAGACCGTCGTCTCGAACGCGGAGCGACGGGCACTCGAACACGGGGAGGAAACGGCGGTTCCTCGCATCGGGGATCTGTACTCCGCGCTACCGGCGATCACCGGAAAAATGGAGCTCGAGTACGAGGGCGAGTTGCACGGGTCGGACAAGATCGCGCGCGAGCTCATCCAGCAGAGCGCGTCGTTCACGTTCGACGTGCGGGCCGGCGGAGCGGACGTCGAGGATATCATCGACTATTTCGAGACTGGTGGGGCGCTCCAGGTCGGCGAGGACGCGTCTGCATCGGCGTGTGTTCGCGGCTTCGAGACCGTGCCCGGGCTGATGGACTTGGTGGAGAACGTCGGCCTCACGGGCGCCGCTGGCGGCAATGGCATACGGACCGCCGCGTGCGAGCTGGTGCTGGAGGCACTCGTGGCCCAGAAGCGTCTCAGCCGGAGCAGCGCCGGGTACGCGCGCGCCCCGCAACGCCGTCCCGAGCCCGATCAAGGCTTCGACCCCATGGGTGGCTTGAACATCTGAGATGACGGACGCACCGACGCTCACCGCCGAACAGCGTGAGGCGCTGCGACAAGCCGGCGAGCGAGCGGGGGCATTTACCGGTGCCGCGAAGGTGGCGGGTTTCAACGGCTGGTCCATCGGCTTCTTCGCCGCCGTGTCGCTGCTATTCGGTCTTTTCAGCCTCACCGGGCTGATCCTGGGCGTGGGCATGGCCGTCGTAGCCCGAAACGAGTTCAAGGGCCGCGCGGCGATTCTGGCTGCCGACCCCGTCGGTCCGGAGTTGCTGTGGCGCAACCAGGTCGGCTTCATGGCTCTCATCATCTTGTACTGCCTGTGGAGCATGTACGGGACCGTGTCCGCGCAGGACCCCCAAACCGCCGAACTGATGGAGCTGCTCGGCGGAGAAGTCGAAGAACTGGTGCGCTCTCTGACCCTTACCGTGTACGCCGTCGTAATCGTGCTGACGGTCCTCTTCCAGGGCCTGAACGCGCGCTACTACTTCCGCAGGGCGGCCATGATCGAGCTGTACCTCCGTGAAACGCCCGACTGGGTGCTCGAGCTGCAGGAGCGCGCCAAGGTCTCGTGACGAGCCGCGAGCTTCAGCCCCCGGCCCTCGGCGTGCACGATCCTGTGCGTCAGCTGCGCCGGAGCCTGAATCAGCGTCTCCACCGATCCAACGGATACTGCCCGTGTGATGAAGCGCAGCGACTCCATGACCCTGTACGGCGATCACCTGGGGGTGCTCGCACAGCCGCGTGGCCAGCGTGATCGCTGCCATGCCGGTAGCGCGCGGCGATCGAGCTACCTCAGGTCGTCGCTCTCTACCATCTCACGGGCCGAACGGACTACCTGGCACACGCGGTGTCACAGGACGTGGACCATCTCAGGGACTTCACGCTCGACGCCATTACCCGCCTTCCGGACGTCGCCCGCGTCGAGACGTCCATCCTGTTCGGGGCGACCCGGAAGCCAGGATGGCCGGACCTGACCGAGCAGCTGTCAGCCCGGGAACTTCGGCGCGCCCCAGGGTGCCGACGCGCCGCGAAGACTCGCCTCAGCGTCCCCCATCGACCCGCAACACCGCTCCGGTGATCCACCCCGCATACTCCGACGCGAAGAAGAGCACGGCGTGCGCAATGTCCGCTGGAGTGCCCAGTCGGCGCAGCGCGATCCGTGAGATCAGGTCTTCCTGACCCTCGGGACCGTAGGAGTCCCACTGTCTCTCCGTATTCACGTTCGAGCGGACGAAGCCAGACGCGATGTTGTTGACGGTAATGCCGAAGGGTCCGAGCTCGTGCGCGAGCTGCCGGGTGAGCCCGATCTGACCGGCCTTCGCCGAGGCGTAGGCCTGGATTCCGGTCAGGCTCACGCCCAGACCCGCGCCGCTGGAGAGGTTCACGACGCGCCCGTATCCCGCACGCTTCATGTGAGGCGCGACCGCCTGCGTGGTCCAGAACGAGGCCGTCTGGTTCACCGCCAAGATCGCCTGCCACTCTTCGGTCGCGACCTCCTCGAGCGGTCGCCCGACCTGACCCAGCACGCCTCCGGCGTTGTTCACGAGCACGTCCAAACGACCGGTCATGCTCAGCGCGGAATCCACCCACTGCCCCACGGCGCGCCGGTCCGTCACGTCCGCCAGCATGCCGTGGCAGCGCTCCCCCACCAGGTCGACCGTCTGTACCAACTCCTCTTCCACCACGTCGCACACGTAGACGGTCGCTCCGCGCGCGGCAAACGCACCGGCTATGGCCCTGCCGAGGCCGTGCGCGGCCCCGGTGACCAGCACGGTACGACCCTCGAAGTCGATCTGCATCTACCAGCCTTCATGGATCCGCACGCGTGTCTCTTCGACCGCGACGCTCCACACCTTCGCGAGGTCTTCCTCCAGAAACGCATAGAATCCAACAAAGTAGCCGTCACCGAGACGGGCACGAAAGCCCTCCGGCGACATGCCCGATCGGTCCGCGAGATCGACCGTGGCCTTGTAGCCCGTCGGCGGCTCGGTTGCTCAGAGACGCGAGCACCTTCTGTTGCGCGATCGGTACCGCGAGCTCGTTGGGGGCATCCGGATCGACCCAGACGCCGCCCTCCGCGTCGACCGGCTCGACCACCGTCACTACCCATGGCTGGTACACCGCGTGCAAGTGAGTGAAGCTGTGTGACACCTCCGGGAGCGGCGCAGGCGGTCCGACCGGAACCAGACCCCGCCGAGTGGCGATCTCCAGCACCGACTCTCGTGCGGCCGCGTCGGGCAGCCGAGGGTCAACGGCCGCCCGCGCATCGTCTCCGATCTCGCGGGGCGGCGCCTCCGGAAACGACCACATTCCCGCCAGCAGCCCATCGGGGGGACGGCGCTCGAGCAGGACGCGATCCCCTACCTCGAAGAGAGCGAGCACGATCTGGACCTGCTTCACCGCCGCGCTCTTGCGAACCCCGGGACGTTCGTCTTGTGTGCCCGCCCGACACGCCGCGCAGAAATCGGCCACTGGGCAACACCCGCAGCGTGGCGTACGCGGTGAGCACAGAGTCGCCCCCAACTCCATGAGCGCCTGGTTCCAGTCGCCGGGCCTTTGCGCGTCGACCAATTCTCCGGCTCTCGCCCGCAACCAGGTCGCCTTGGGATTCGCTTCGTCGAAGAGGCGCGAGAGGACCCTGCGCACATTTCCGTCGACCGCGGGAACTGCTTCCCCGAACGCGATGCTCGCCACGGCACCAGCGGTGTATTCGCCCACACCGGGAAGATCTCTGAGTCGTGAGTACGTGTCCGGGAAGGCACCGGCGGGGCGCTCGCGCACGACACATGCGGCCCGGTGCAGATTACGGGCCCGCCGGTAGTATCCGAGCCCCTCCCATGCCTTGAGCACCTCGTCGATATCGGCATCGGCCAGCGAGTCGATATCGGGGAACCGTGCCAGCCATCGGTCGTAGTAGCCTAGGACGGTGCGGACCCGCGTCTGCTGGAGCATGACCTCCGAGACCAGGATCCGGTACGGGTCCGTCTCGCCACGCCACGGCAGTTCTCGGCGCTCGCGATCGTAGTGGGCGAGCAGCACCCGTTGGATCGATCGTTTCATGGCGGGAACGTACTCTCAGACCTAGTGTGCTGACATGCGCTTCACGACCTACTCCAAATACAAGGGCCGCTGGCTCGACGCACTCAACCTCGAGTCACTGCTCGAGATGCTCTCGGACTTCCTCATGGACGGGGGGTTCGCGGGCGGACCGAACTACCATCCGTATTGGGGTTGGTCGGGAACGGACGACCCGAATTCGACGGACTCCCTCAAGCACGCGCTGCTGAAAGCCCTGCTCGAGAGCGGGCAGCTCACCCCCGAGATGATCGAGGAGTTGCGTGGCGAGGGTGAGGGGGACGAGGCGCTGCAGCAGCAGATCGCCGCGATGCTCGACGACCTCATTCAGAGGATGGTCGAGGAGGGGTATATCAACCTCGAGACCGGTACGCCCCAGATGCCTGGAACTACGTACGACGTCACGGGACAGGGCAACATCGACGAGGCGAAGCAGGCTGCCCAGCAGGTCCAGTTCAACCTCACTCAGAAAGGGATGGACTTCCTGGGCCACCGGGCGCTCAAGGGGCTGCTCTCGGCGTTGGGCAAGGCGAGCGCAGGCGCGCACGACACGCCGCACCTCGCCACGGGGATCGAGGCTGGGGCAGCCTCGAAGCCGTACGAGTTCGGCGACAGCATGAACCTCGATATCCCCGCCACGCTCAAGAGGGCGATCGAGCGCGAGGGACTGTCGGTCCCGCTCAACCTCGAGTACGGCGATCTCATGGTGCACCAGGCGGAGTACCGTTCCTCGTGTGCGACCGTACTCATGCTCGACATCTCGCACTCGATGGTACTGTACGGTGAGGACCGCTTCGCTCCTGCGAAGCGCGTCGCGCTCGCGATGTCGCACATGATCCGAACTCAGTTTCCTGGGGACTCGCTGCGAGTCGTGACGTTCGGGGACAAGGCACACGAGATCCCTCTTTCGCAGCTCGCCAAGGCGCGAGTGGGGCCGTTCCATACCAACACCGCGGAGGGCCTCGAGATCGCCCGGCGTATCCTGGCCTCGCAAAAGAAGGACATGCGTCAGATCATCATGATCACCGACGGCAAACCGAGCGCGATGACACTGCCCGACGGGCGCGTTTACACGAACTCGGGCGCGCTCGACCCGAACATCCTGGCGCGGACCTTCCAAGAGGTCGCGGCATGCCGAAAAGCGGGCATCCTCATCAACACATTCATGCTCGCTAGTGACCCCTATCTGGTGCAGTTCGTGCAGAAGGTCTCCGAGATCGCGCGGGGAAAGGCCTACTTCACGAATACGCTGACGTTGGGTCAGTACATCATGATGGACTTCATGAAGAACAAGCGGAGGAGGATGTCGTGAGGGGAATCTGGAGGGGAAACGACCGCCGAACCGGATGGTTGTCGGGTATCTGTATGACGCTGTTCGCTGCACTGCTCGGTTCCATCGCCGGCTGTGGGGAAGCCGAAGTCCCCATCCTCGCGCAGTCGGAAAGCCCTGCAGGCGAGTTGGCGGACCTGTCCGCCGCCTACACCGTCCGGCTCGACAGCGAGCGCAGCCACATCGAGGACTTCCGCCTCGAGCAAGGCGAGCAGGCGGTTCACATCGTTACGGGACCCGCCGGGATCGCCTTCCAGGCCGAGGATCAGGTCCGGAGCGGAGACTTCCGCGTCGAAGCGACGTTCGTCCAGTTCGACGCACCAGTAGGGTACCGCGAGGCATACGGAATCTTCGTGGGAGGCCGCGATCTCGTGAGCCCCGACCAGGAGTATACCTACCTGCTCGTCCGGCCCACGGGTGACTACCTGGTCAAGCGCCGCATCGGGGAGATCCTCGAGACGCTGGTCGATTGGACGGCGCACGAGGCCGTACAGAGCGTCGCCAACGAGGGGGACGAGCCCCAGAATACGCTCACGGTCGAGGTGGTGCGCGGCGAGACACGCTTCGGGGTGAACGGTTCGGTGGTGCACACGATGCCGGCGTCGCGAGCACGCCCTTACGGCGTCGCTGGGATACGCGCCAACCACCAGTTGGACATTCGCGGCGCCGGCTGGAGCCTCACTACCCCCGACAGCGATACGTAGCTACGGCGGGGCGCAGCAGTCCTGTGCCCGAAGTCCGCTATGCCGTAGTCGCCGTAACTTCGTCCAGCTGTGGTAGCGCGGGCTTGCGAGCCATGATGTGCAAGAAGACGTTCTCGGCGAGCAGCCCCACCGCCGCCAGGGTGACACCTAGCCGTGCGCCGTTGGGCCCCATGGGTCCGAGAAGCAGAGGACCGGCCGCGAGCACCACGACGATGCGCAGCACCGCACCCCGTCCCACGAGCCCGGTACAGCCGATTCGCACGAAGAGGCCCTGACAGTATTGGCGGTGTGCATACAGGACGGGATAGAGAGCCGCGACAGGAAACGCCATGCCGGCCGGCTCCAGCAGAGACGGGTCTAGCCGGAAGCCCGTCCAGAGAACCACTTCGCGGACCGAGGGGATCGACAGGATCGCGAGCAGGCCGGTGACAGCGAGCGCGACGCCGCCCTCAAGCACGACCACCCCCAGCGGCGTAAACGCGACCGATGAGCGCGAACGCCACTCCGTATCCGGCGAGCGACCCGGCCGGATTGGAAGTGCGGGCGAGGGCCGCCGCGACCAGAGGGTTCGTGGCAGTGAGCAGGAAGCTCGTCGCAACGAGGGGTGCGTAGAAACGGGCGACGAATCCCGGACTCAGAGTGTCCGCACCGACCGGATTCAGTTCTCCCTCTCCCACATCATCTGCTTCACCTGGCGCAGCTCCTCGGCGGCCCAGTCGCCATCCGGGGTACCCTCTAGTTCTTGCGCGATTCGCGCCAGCATGGGAGCGGCCTTCTCGGGCATGTTCAGCTTCATGCGGTACAGCTCGACCAGCTCCTTCAGTGTGAGCGCCCGGAGTCCGCGATGCATGTCCGACTCAGCGAGCGCGCGCTTGAGCCACCGGGCGGCGTCCTCGTATCGCTCCAGATGGTCTCGATAGATACGCGCAATCCTGAGGAACGGTGTCGGGTCGGTCGATTTCTCGTCGACGACGACCAGCTCGAAGGCCGAGACCGCGTCCTCGTACATACCCCGCATGACCAGGGACTCGGCATACGAATATTCCTTCTTGTGGGGCGTACTCGACCCGGACGGGTTGAGCATTTTCGCGGACGCCCCAGCTCCTCCGGCCACCATCAGCGTCAGCGAGCCCACGAACAGACCCATCCCCACCATGCACATCGGGATCACCCAAAGACCGAAGCCATACTCGGACATCATGAAGAAACCCAGCGCGACACCCATGATGGCGCCGAGCAGTGAAGCCGCGACGGCTGCCGCGTTGACGCCCACCTGGTGGAGGTCGCGATCCTTGACTCTGCTCTTGGAGGAGGCCGAAAAAGCACGTCTGGGTGTACGCTCCCCGCCGACGTTCCGCGCGTGGAACGAAGGACCGTGTTCGCTGGGGCCGGACGGGTCGGACACGCTCAGAAATCTCCTGGTGAAACCACGTTGGTCGCGCACCCATTCCTGCCGCACCGTGCCCCTTCGCGCAAGGCCACCGTCCAGAGCCATCGGGCTCCTACGGCTCGCGCGTTTCGCTGAGCCGACCGATATCGACGGTTAGAGCGCCGTCGGAACCTCTTCGCTCGAACATGTCGGCGAAGCGCCGCTTCCAGAGGACCTCGTCGGCACGGTACGATGAACGCGCGTGAACAGTCTGGGAGAAGGCCTCGTCGCTTCCTCCGGGGGGAGCGGGGGGCCTCCACGCGTTTGCTGTGGCCTAGCCTCGGCTTAGGGGTCCGCAGAAGCCTCGGAGTCGCTTCCCGCGTCGGTCCTTCGCACCGATGTCAGCGTCGATCTGTCTGGAGCGCTTGCGCACCCAGAGGCCCGCGCCGGCCACCATGCCGAGCGGCAGAAGCGAAAGGAAGGCCGTCGTGGCCAAGAAGGCCTGACGGTTCTCGTCCCGTGCGTCGAAGCAAACCGCACAAGCGTGTACGACGTCCGGAAAGAGGGCCAATACGACCAATCCCAACGCGGGAATCCAGGCGCGGTTCATAGATACACCTTCAGGTAAAGCACCGGCCAAAGCAAGACCACGAAATACCAGAACACCGACACGGTGGCGAGCTGGCACGCAGTGAGTCGACCCCTGTGGAGTTCGAACCAGGCCCAGCCGAGCGCCAAGATCGCTGCAATCGCGTGCAAACCGTGGGCGCCCACGATGAGATAGAAGAATCCCCCGTACGTGCTCGATTGGATGGTGAGCCCCTCACGGAGCAGCGCCACCCACTCCATGCCCTGCGAACCGACAAAGAACAAACCGAGTACCAGCGAGATCAACATCGGGACCCGCGCCCTGGAAGCTTCCTTCTTGAAAGCGAGGTACGCGCAGACGAGCACAATGCCGCTCACCAGAAGAGCCGCGGTGTTCACCGCAGTCTCCTGCACCGGCAGACGAGGCTGGCCGTAAGGCGGCCACATCTCACCCGCGACCTGGGAGCGCACGACGGTGTGAGCCGAGATCAGGCCGGCGAACATCATGATCTCCGCGAAGACGAAGATCAGCATGCCCATTACGCCGTCTGCCACGATCTTGGGGCGGGGCACCGGCTCGGGGCGTGGCTCCATCTCGTAAAGGGGGGACTCAGGGACCATGATGCCCCCTACTGGCCCGTCGGCCCGAAGGACCGCACATATTCCACCAACGCGTCGAGCTGCGCATCGTCGTAAAGCGCGCCCCACGGCGCCATCAGCGCCGAAGCACCGACCGCGACGCCCCCGTCGCGAATCGCGGTCTTGACGCGTTGGTCGTCCCGGGTCTCCCAGAACGCGGGGTCGGTGAAGTCGGCCGGGCGGGGGTCGAGCGCCAGACCAGCCGCACCCATACCGTCACCGGCCGAGCCGTGGCACATGGCGCATATCAAGTTGAATTGGCCAACCGCGTCGAAAACGCCGGGCTCGGCGACCGCCACATCGGTCTCCTCCTCGGCGAGCTCCTCTTCCCTCGCATGCTCATCGACGACCCCACGCTCGACTGCATCCGCTGCGGCCACGTTCACCCAGTTCTGGCCCTCGTGACGCATGACGTCGGGGGCTACACCAGCGACGAAGAGCGCCATCAGGGCCAGCGACGTGATGAGTACCCACTTCGCCAGGGTCTTCTCCCATCTCAGGTGCATGAAGTTCTGAATCACGAGGTTCGCCTTGACCACGGCGATCCCGAACGCCGTAATCAGCGTGACTGACAGGATGCCGATGAAGGGCCCGGCCACGCTGACAACGAGAAGAGCCAACAACCAAAGGTAGACCCTCTTGTAATTGACGTGGTGATTGTCAGACATCTCGACCTACTTCGCAATGTAGAGCAACGGGAACAGGAAGATCCAAACCAGATCAACGAAGTGCCAATAGATGCCGATGAGCTCCACGCGTTGCAGCTCTTTACCCCTCCATGCGTCCGCCGCGACGAAGCCCATGATGATCGCCCCCGCGATCACGTGTAGCCCGTGTAACCCGGCGGCGGTGTAATAGAACGACCAGAAGGTGTTCGCCGTGATCGTGTAGCCGTGAGAGATCTCGATCGTCCACTCGACCGACTTCACCAAGAGGAAGGCGAGCGCGCCGCCCATCGTCAACAGCAAGTACTTCGCCGCCTTCTTCCCCTGTCCGCTCTCGGCCGCCTGATGAGCGAGCACCGCTGTAAAGCTCGAGGTGAGGAGGACGAACGTGTTGAACGCCCCGAACCACGTGTTGGTGTGCACCGCGGCTTCGGCCCATTCGGGGTGGCCCATCCGGTGCATGATGTATGAGCCGAGCAGTCCGCCGAAGATGACGACCTCAGACGCAAGCAACCACCAGACGGCCAATCGTCCCGTCGGGATCCCGGTCGCGCTACGCGTAGTTGCTATCGGTTTCACGAACATCAGGCGGGCTCGTCCTGGGGCCAGAAGTCTGGCTCACGGTCCGGGCGGCCGTACTCGTACGGTCCGCGGTAGACCTTCGGCATCTGGTCCGGAGGCCAGTTGCCGTGCGGGGGTGGCGACTCGGTTGTCCACTCGAGCGTATTGGCGTTCCACGGGTTCTTCGGGGCCTTCTCGCCCCAGAGCAGGCTGTGGAGGAAGTTGAAGAAGAACACGAGCTGGAACGCGAGCATCGTAAGTAGAGCGATGGTCGCGATCACTCGGAGAAGCTGGAAGTCCGCACCCGCCAGATCGGGGAAGTGCTGATAGTTGTAGATCCGGCGGTGCTGACCACCCATTCCCAGAACGAACAGCGGAATGAAGATGACGTTGAACGGGATGATCGTGCCCCAGAAATGAATCTTCCCCATGGTGTCGCTCATCATCTTGCCGAACATCTTCGGGAACCAGTACGTCAGCGCGGCGAAAGTCCCGATGATCGCGATGGGGAAGAACGTGTAGTGGAAGTGCGCGAGCACGAAGTACGTGTCATGGAAGTAGATGTCCGCGCCGCTGGCCCCCAGGAAGATTCCGGTCACACCGCCGATCAGGAACTCGGCGATGAACGCAAGCGCCCATAGCATAGGTGTGGTGAGCCTGATCGAGCCACCGTAGAGCGTCGCGATGATCACGAACATGAGCTCGGCGATCGGAACGGAAATCAGGAGCGTCGTCACCATGAACACGTTCGCCATGCGGGGGTCGATACCCGATATGAACTGGTGGTGTGCCCACACGAAGAAGCTCAATACGCCGGTGGCGACCGTAGTGTAGAGCATCAGCTTGTAGCCGAATACCTTCTTGCGAGCGAAGGTCGCTACGATGTCGATCGTGATGCCGATTGCGGGCAGGAGTACCACGTAAACCTCAGGATGCCCGAAGAACCAGAACAGGTGCTGCCACAGGATCGGGTCGCCGCCCGCGGCCGGGTCGTAAAACCCGGTCCCGAGTGTCTGGTCGAACAGCAGCATCACCGCCCCCGCGATGAGCGGTCCGACCGACAGCATGAAGAGGATGCTCGCGATGACGATCATCCAGCACACCAGCGGGACGTCGTAAGCCTTCATCCCGGGGGCGCGCGCGTTCATCAGGGTGGTGATGAAGTTGATGCCGCCGAGCAGGAACGCGACGAACTCCAGAGCCACGCCGATGAGCCACAGCGTCGCGCCGAGCGGCGTCTGGTTGTACATCCCCTGCGCAGAAAGGGGCGGGTAGGCGGTCCACGCACCGCCGAAGCCTCCACCCTCCACGAACAGCGAACCCAGGATCACGAGCGCGCTGAGGAAGAACACCTGGAACGACAGGCGATTGATCCGCGGGAACACCATGTCGTCCGCGCCGATCATCAGCGGGATCAGGAAGTTTCCGAACGCGGCGATCAGCACCGGCATCGCCACCCAGAAGATCATGATCGTGCCGTGGTTCGTGACCAGCGCGTTGTACTCGCCGGGCGACACGATGCCGAAGCCCGGCACCGAGCTTCCGGGGAACGCGAGCTGCATCCGGAAGACATAGGCCATGAAGCCGCCGACCACCGCCATGAACATCCCCGTGAAGAGGTACTGCATGGCGATGACCTTGTGGTCCGTGGACCAGAGGTATTTCAGGACACCCTGCGGGCCGTGATGCTCGTGAACGTCGTGCTCAGCGTGTTGGACGTCTACCGTTGCTTGCGCCACCTATGTGTTCCTCACGCTACGGGTTCGGAGTGTTCTGTGTGACCCACGCCGCGTGCCCCGCTTCGTCGGTTATGAAAATCCGTGCGGCCATGAGGCCATGGCCGATCCCGCAGATCTCGGCGCACTGCACGTCGAACTCGCCCGTCAGAGTCGGTCGGAACCATCCCGTGATGGATCGGCCCGGGAGCGCGTCCTGCTTCAGCCGGAATACGGGGACAGAGAACGAGTGAAGGACGTCCCTGGCCTCCAGGAGAAAATGGTAGGTCTTGTCGACCTCGACGTGGAGCTCGTCCACCGCGTAGATGTCGTCCCCGGTGTCGAGCTCGCCGTCGCTGCCGGGATGCTGGAACGTCCAGGCCCATTGCTGCCCGGTGATGCGCACGACGCGGTCAGCCTCGGGCAACTGCTGCTTGATGTTGTACCAAACGTTGACCGACCCAATGATGATGAAGATGTCGCACACGAGAACCAGCCCGTGCGGAAAGCTGATCCAACGATTGAGGTGTTTCTCACGCCCCGTGACATATTTCGACTTCTTCCCCGGCTTGGCGCGGTACCGGAAGATCAGCCCAAAGAAGACGGCCTGGGCGATAAAGAACCAGAAGCCACTGAGCACGGCCACCAGAATGACGAGCCCGTCGACGTCAGCCGCATAGGAAGAGGCCTGCTGTAGCATCTCGATCATGGGACTTCGGGTCGGTGCCTCAGAGTATGAACGAGGTCACGACACCGATGAACGCCGCAGCGCAGACCAGCGTCGCGACGAACGTCTTGTGCGCGTCGATGATGGCGGGGTTGTCGTCCTCCAGGAGGTGCTCGGCGCGCATTGCCGCGCTTTCCTCGTCCTCGATCGCCGCCTGTTCGAACTCCGGCATGATTCGCTTCGGCTACCTATCTGAGAGTCTGGACATAGGCCACGACATCCTCCATCGCCTGGTCGGAGAGCGCGAGTGTGTTGACGCGCATGGTGATGCCCCATGTATCGGCGGCTACGGTGCCGCGCGCACCCTGTTTGAAGTTCTGGAGCTCTTGCACGAGGTACCAGTCGTCCAACTGGACGATCGGCGGCGCACGCAACAACTCGTTCCCCAGACCGTCGGTCCCATGACACGCGGCGCCTGGGGTGTAGATCTCGGCGCCGGCGCCGGCGTTCCCGTGCAGCGTGCTCGGAGCCAAGGACGGCGTGAGGGAGGCGACGTACTCCGCGACAGATGGTATGTCACCCTCTCGGTTGAGCGAGACCGCCATCGGACGCATGCGGAGCCCCGGCAAGTCGTCGGCGTGCTTGCCTCGGAAGCCGGACTGGAAACCCTCCAACTGGGCTTCCACGTACCACTGCGGAAGACCCGCGATGGCCGGCGCGGCGAGATCGGGGTTACCGACGCCACTCGCGCCGTGGCACGGCGCGCACGTCTCAAAGAGTTCCTCACCCAATGCCACGCCGATGGCGGGCGCGCAGGCGGCAGCGGCCAGGAGGATCAGCAAGGTCGCGAAGCTCCGAGCGTGACCTGATTCCACCATCGTAGTGAAAGAGGGGTGTGTCACGTGCCCTTGAGAACGTCGCCGAGCGGAATCGCCTCGTCGATCAACATGATCGGGATGGAATCTCGCACGGGGTAAAGGACACCGTCGTCCTCGCGGACGAGTCCCTCCTCGATTCGGTCCTCCACCAGATTTCCGTTCCGTGTCTTGACCTCGCCGGTATCGATCGCTCGGTTTATTAGGTTCAATAGTCCGCTTCCTGCTCGTCGGACGGGCTGCTTGGTTTCGGGACATACGAGGATGTCCAGCAACTCCTGATCAACCGTGCTCATCACCGATTTCGAGGCCATTGTTGGAAAGAGAAATGGGAGGTCCGCCAGGTCTGGCGAGGAGCAAGCTAAACTATAAGCATCGACTGTGGAACGGCAGACCGGTTCTTATGAACATCGGCTTTGGAACGGGAGACCCGTTGATGTGCAGAAGAACGAGCCAGAAGCATGAGACTCGGATCGGCGCTGAGCGTAGGGGTCCAATAGCGCGGATGGCGTCCGCCCTCCTCACCGCGATCACTGTTGTGGGCTGCTCGGGAGACGCGGACGCGGGCGTGCCGGCTCAGACGGTCCCCGAAAGGGACGGATTCACAGTCGAGGTCCCGGTGCCCCCGCTGAACCGAGCGTGGGTCATCTTCGGCACGGATACGATCTTGGCGGAGATCGCGCAGACACCTGACGAGAGGGCCCAGGGCCTCATGTACAGGGAGGAGCTCCCGGACGGCACGGGCATGCTCTTCGTATTCGAAGACGTCCAGGTCCGTTCGTTCTGGATGGCGAATACGTACGTGCCACTGGACATCGCCTATATGAATGTGTCCTACGTGATCGTGGACATCCAGCAGATGGAGCCCCGGGTCACGGACTCCTACCCGAGTGCAGCACCTGCGATGTTCGCGTTGGAGGTTCCCCAGGGATGGTTCGCTGAGCACCATGTGGTAGTGGGGGACCAGGCACGGATCGAGTTCGGCGTCCAGGTCGGGCGCTGAGGATCGGTGTGGGTCCTATCCCATCCCCCGTCGTGAGCACGGTCGCAGCAGAGTCTCCCGCGACACGCTGGGTGATCGGTGTCCTCTCCGTCGTCGTTACTGGAGAGGCTTGATCGGCCTTCCGCGAAGTAGTCGATTCCACGCCTCCGGGTCGTGCGACTTGAGCATGAAGAGAGCCATGGCCGTCGCCGTTAGGAGGTTCCCCACCAATATTCGACCAAATCCGATCGTGGCGACGACGCCGGGCATGAAGATGTTGGCCGAGATCAGGAACCCTCCCTCGATGACCAAGAGCAGCAGCGCTACCACGCGCAGGGGGTGGTGAGAATGCAGCTCGGCCTCATAGACCAGGACCGAGAACGCGACCCCAACTGCCCCGAAAGCGCCCATATGGAGCATGGTGGTATATGCGACCAGGTCGAGTCGGACCTCGGTGACGGCCTCCGGCGCCATCCCTAGGAACAAGACACTGCCCATGAGCGATGGAGTGTAGAAGGGTTGGCCGGCAACGACATCGACCAACAGAAAGAAGAGACCCAACACCGACCCCCCGATCGCCGCGGAATAGAACGCGTCGTAGAGTAGGTCGTCGAGCTTGGTGGGCGTGTCTCTCTCCCTCTGACGGCGCTCGATCGGGACTGCTCGGTTCTCCATCGCGTACGCTCCTTTGCGACGGCTCGCGACCAGGCCGGTTTACCTGTCGGGGCCCCAGTATAGTAGCCTACCGCGCGGAGGGGGCGCCCCACAAGTGCAGGCAGACTCGCGCGGTCCCGGACAAGGCTGCGGTCCGACCGTGTGAGTCACCGTAGGCGTGGACCTCAAGGACTTCTCAGGTGCCGGCGGCTTCTGCCTCGCGTTCTGACCGCACCCACTGCTTGAAGACGGCCACGACGCCGACGAAAAGAATCCACGCGGTGCCGATCTTCATGATCGCGCCCGCAAACTGTTGATCGCTGAGGGCGTCGCCACCAGGCGGAGGCGCCAATTCGTAGATCGAGTAGATCGGATGCTCGCTGAAGATCATCATCGCGAACGGTGGACGAATCAGAAACGCGTTGAGCGCCAGGTAGGCGATCTTGCCGAGCGGGTGGAATGCAGGGCGATAGGGTACGGGCGCGATGACCGGCCACCAAAAAATCAGTCCCCCTGTGAACCAGGCGACGTCCAGCAGAAACGACCCGAACTGGGTAGGCATGAGCGAGTCGACCACGCCGGGCCAATGCGTGACCGTCATCACGATGTTGAAGATGAAGAAGGCGCTGAGCGGGCTCGTGACTCCCTAGAGCACGTAGAGGGCGCGGGGGCTGGCCAGGAGACCGTCGAACGACTTCGGCGGAACGGAGAGCAGGAGTAGCGGAGGAGCCGCAACGCCCACGGCCAAGAACTGGATCATGTGCACGCTCGCCAGGTAGCCGGCCCCCAGCGGGCCGAGCGGCCAATCCAGCGAGGCCCACAGGAGAAACAGGCCGAGCGAGAACGCGACTCGACGCCAGCGCGACGTCCTACGTGATTCCTGGCCGTCCGGCACTCCCCGCAAGAGACGGCGGTAGGCCAGCACGAGCAACACCACACCGGCCCAAACCCCCAGCAGCGGCCGCCATGTCCACGACCAAGGCGCTTGTTGCGCGAAGCACCACCACACGCTTCTAGAAGCCCTGCACGAGCAGTGGCAGATCGTGGGCCCAATCCGCCTGTCGTACGCCGAATGCGTACCGGACGCGGGCTGGTCCGTCCGGGCTGAACGCGAGAACGGCGGCGGGGTGCCCGATCATCGGCTCCGAGTCGTGCCCGCCCGGGACGACCGCGACCCCGGGCAGCTGCATCGACGAGAGCGCGGCGTTGATATCATCCACCGATCCGCGAAGCCCGACGAAGGACCGGTCGAATCTGTCCAACCATGTACGCAGCCTCTCGGCTGTGTCCCGCTCGGGATCGGTGGAGACGAAGATGACCTTGGTACGATCACGAACCTCCGCGGCGAGGACCCCGAATACCGCGCCCAGGTTCGCCATGTGCACCGGGCAAATGTCGGGACAGTGTGTGTACCCGAAGAAGACGAGCGTGAGATAGCCTTCGGTATCCGCTCTCAGATCGAACGCCTCCCCGTGCGTGTCGGTGAGGATGAGGTCGGGTTTGGGGATCGGTGTGTCGATGACCGACCCCCGGAGTTCACCCAGGGTGCCACCGTCCGCCGGGACTCCACACGACGCCAACGGAATGCCGATGAGGGAGACCACGGCGATCATGAGCCGTCCAGGCGCGCGCGCAGCCCACGTCCAGGAATGACGCCGCATCACGGGCGATTGTCGGGTCCGTGCGCTCGCGTCAACCAGCCGAGACATCGGTGCCCCCGCCTCCTTGGTACACGAACTCGAACGTCAGACATCCTGCGAGTGGACCCGGGCAATAGTATCCTAGGATTCGGAGCTTGGCGTACCTTCCGTCCGCCGTGCGCACGGCCCACACCGTGGGTCGGGGCTCCAGGATGTGGCTCGTCCAATTGTAGTTGTACCATCGCTCGATCGCCGCGTTCGTGGTATCGCCGAGTTGAGGCGAGCCGACGTATCCAGACTCCGGCACGTCAGAGACCGATTCGTATTCGGCGCCGCTCAGTTCGAGCACGCCGCCGTCGCCCGCGAAGCCCGTCCCTCCGTTCGCGACGATACGATGTCGAAGAAACGCGAGGTCCCACTCGATGGGGCCCGGGGATTCCACGACGGACCCACTCGAAAAGTCGAAGAAGCGCCAGCCCTCTTCCCCGGTCGCGTCCACCGTGACGGTGTCGGGGCCCAACTTGCTCGCGCCCACGTCGACGGAGGCCGGCGGGGTGGCAAGGAAGGTGGGCACGCTCCTACGTCCGAGCGACGCCACGACGAACAGGACCGCTACGAGTGCGAGAACGCCCACGACCGCGATGGTGACACGATCGTAGGCGAGAAACTCCGGCCTCCCCTCTTTTCCGATCACCCTTCTAGGGGGCTTCCCGCGGCCGCGAAGGACACGCCGGCCGGGTATGGGGGCACTATTCGTCGTAGCCCAGAAATCGAGCCAGGTGTCGCAGGTACACCGCCAGCGCCACTCCCAGAACGATGAACACCGTCCCCTGGACAAAGCCGCCGCCCGCCCCCGCAGCGCCGTTCAACTCCCACGCACCATAGCAGAAGCAGAAGACGATCGCGGTCACGATCAGGAAGCGATGGAAGCTGACGAGCGACATCGGGCTAGAATCCCGAACCGGTCGTAAAGATCTCCTTGATCATCACGGCGACGAGGATGATGGCCAGAGGGACCGGCACCAGCGCCATAACCCAGAGGCGCGTGGGCTCGAACCGGAGGTGCATGTAGTACAACGCCACCAACACCGCCTTCCAGAGCGCCATGGCGATCAGCCCGAGCGCGAGCCAGATCTTAGGCAGACCAGTAAACGCGAACAGGACCTCCAGAACCGTCAGAACTGCGAGCACGCCGAATACCATCATATAGGGTGGAGCTTTGTGCCCTTCTCCGGTTGCCATGCGCCCTCCCTTTGGGCTGTGTGGTCCGAGCCGGACCTAAATCAGATATACGATCGTGAACAGGAGGATCCAAACGAGGTCTACGAAATGCCAGTAGAGACCCATGATCTCCACGCCACCGAGACTTCCTGCGGTGTAGGCACCCTTGCGGGCGCGCCACAACGTGAAGCACAGGCATAAGACCCCGATGCTCACGTGCGTGCCGTGGAAGCCTGTCATCGTGTAGAAGGTGGCGCCGTAGAGCGGGCCTCCGATCACCGCACTGCCCTCGGCCGCCCCACGAGCGATCGCGTGGTACGACTCGGCCATCGGCACGAAGCCCTCCCCAGTCAGGATCGTGTACTCCACGATCTGCACCCCCACGAAGAAGGCCCCGAGCAGAATCGTTGCAAGAAGCCACTTCTGGAGGCCCTGCTGGTCTCCCTGCTCAATGGCGGCAAACGCCTTCACCATCGTGACGCTGGAGCAGATGAGCACGAAGGTGTTGAAGGCTGTGAGCGGCACGTTGAGCACGACACCGGGCTCAGCAAAGGCCTCCGGGTGCGCGAAACGTAGGATGATGTACGCCCCGATGAGCCCAGTGAAGAACATGACCTCCGAGAGCAGGAAGACCCACATCCCGAGCTTGAGGTTGTAGACCTTCATTCCGGCCATGGGAGCCCGGTCAGCGGTCGTCGGCGTCATGCCTCGACTCCTTCCGGAGTGGGTGTGGGCTCGGGAACACCGCTCGACCCGCCGCCAGGCGGTGTGGTCTGCGGCAGGAAGTCCGTGTCGGACTCGGGTGAGCTGTACTCGTATGGGCCCCGGTAGACCATCGGCATTTCAGCAAAATTCCCATGCGGCGGGGGTGAGGGGACGGTCCACTCGAGCGTATTGGAGTCCCACGGGTTCTCGCTGGCCTTCTCGCCCTTGAAGATGCTCCAGAAGAAGTTGATCACGAACAGCACCTGAGTCGCAATCAAGAGAAAAGCGAAGACCGTGATAAACTGATTCATCGGCTGGAGTGGTGCCAAGAACTCGTACTGAGTGAAGTCGTAGATCCTCCGCATCATCCCCCGCAGCCCCAGGTTGTGCATGGGGAAGAAGACGAGGTTGTAGAAGATGAGCGTGAGAACGAAGTGCACCTTGCCGAGTGGCTCGTTCATCATCCGCCCAAACATCTTTGGGAACCAGAACGTGATGCCCGCGAAGATCGCGAACAGACTGCCCCCGAAGAGCACGTAGTGGATGTGCGCGACGATGAAGTAGGTGTCGTGGATGTAGATGTCGACGGGCGTGTTCGCCATGAAGATTCCCGACAGCCCACCGATGATGAACATCGACACGAAGGCCAATGCGTGCAGCATCGGCACGTCGAGGTGGATGTCTGCTTTCCACAGCGTCGCGAGCCAGTTGAAGACCTTGATCGCCGACGGAACCGCAATCGCCATCGTCGAGATCATGAAGGACGTGCCCAGGAGAGGGTTCATTCCGCTCTGGAACATGTGGTGTCCCCACACGATCCAGCCCAGGAACCCGATGCCGACTATTGCGAGCACCATGGAGTGGTAGCCGAAGATCGGCTTGCGCGCCCGGTTCGCGAGCACTTCGGACGTGATCCCCATCGCGGGCAGGATGAGGATGTAGACCTCGGGGTGCCCGAAGAACCAGAAGAGGTGCTGCCACAATAGCGGCTCGCCGCCCACCTCGGGCCGGAAGAATCCGGTTCCGATGGTCTGATCGAAGAGAAGCATGATCAGAGCGCCAGCTAGGATCGGGATCGCCAACAGTATGAGCACGGCCGTGACGAAGAGCGACCAGGTCGCCAGCGGCATGCGGAACCAAGTCATGCCTGGCGCACGCATGTTGATGACGGTGCTGATGTAGTTGACCGAACCGACAAGCGATGAGAATCCGAGGATGGTCAGGCTCGCGAGCCAAAGTTGTTGGCCCAGATATACGCCGGTCCATTCGCCCGACGTGCTCAGCGGCGCATACGACGTCCAGCCTGCACCGGCCGCACCTCCCTCGACCCCGAAGCTCGCGAGCATGAGTATGCCCGCGGGTACCGCGAGCCAGAACGACACCATGTTCAAGCGCGGGAAGGCCATGTCCTCGGCACCAATCTGCAGCGGGATGAGGAGGTTGCCGAAGAGCCCCACCAATAGCGGCATGATCGCGAAGAAGATCATGATCGTGCCGTGCATCGTCACGAGGGAGTTGTAGAACTCCGGCAGCATGATCGCCCCATTGGGCGTCGGCGCCATCATCGCATCCGGCAGAATCATCCCTCCCGGCATCGGCTGGCTCGGAAAGCCGAGCTGCCACCGCATCATGCCCGCGAGGGCACCACCAACCACCAGGAAGAAGAGGCTCACGAACATGAACTGCTTCGCGATCATCTTGTGGTCGGTGGCGAAGATATACTGTCGAATCCAGGGGATCTCGTGGTGGTCGTGATGCCCACCAGCGTCGAGTGCCTTCCCCATTTCTTGTTCCGTCGTGCTCATTTGGCCTTCCGGTCAAATCCGTTTCGGTTGTCGCGAGGGTTCCCCATCTCGACGCTCATCATGGCTGCGGTTGGGGGCGTTGCTCGGCCCGCGCGCTAGCCCATGCCTGGAAGTCCGCGGCGCTGTGGATCGTAAGAGTCCCGTTCATGGTCGTATGGCCTATTCCGCACAGCTCGGCACAGCCGATCGTGTAGTCCCCGGTCGCCATCGCCTCGAACCAGACGGGGATGTCCCTGCCTGGAACGGCGTCCTGCTTCACGCGCATCTCGGGCAGAAACAGTGAGTGCAGCACGTCCTCGGCGCGGAGGTGGATCCACACGGGCTGATCCACCGGGGCATGGATCTGATTGAGGACATCGAAGTCGTCCGCGGTTCCCAGGGCACCGTCGGGCCCGGGGTAGGTCGCATTCCATTCGAACTGCTTGGCGGTCACGATGATCTCCATCGCGCCGGCCGGAACGTCGATCTTCATACGATCCCACGCGCCCTTACTAAGTGCCCCGAGCCCTATCAGGATGAGGAGAGGGATCGCCGTCCACACGACCTCCATCTTGGTGCTGCCGTGGTCGTACGTGGCCTTTCGGCCTTCCTTGTGGCGGTATCGGACGATGAAGTAAATCAGCAAGGCCTCGGTGGCGAAGAAGGTCACGCCCGTGATCCAGAGGATCAGGTAGTAGAGCGAGTCCACCTCGGCCGTGAACGTCGAGAAGCCTTCCGGCATCATCCAACTCCAGTCCCCCCAATTCATAAATCTCTCCAGCCGTGAGGCTCAGGAATACACGTCGTTCGGTCCCTACTGATGGTCCACCACCCGCTGACCCTGAGGATGCATCAGGTCGAGGGGCTCGCCGAGCGGCACGTGAGCCGCAGACATGCCCGAGGTGAACTCTAACGAAAGCTCGGCGGTCGCGCCGGTCGCGACGGTGATGCTCTGTGTCACCGTCCCGTACACCTCGTGCCACGCCTCGACTACATAGTTGCCGGGCGGCAGGCCCTCGAGTGAAACCGAGCCGTCGGGACCGGTGACCGCGAAGTACGGATGGTCCACTACCCCGATGTACGACGACATCCAGCCGTGCACATCGCAACGTACCGGCACCATGATTTCGGCCGTCGGGAACGAGCGGCTGGCCTCCATGCTGACCGGCTGACTCACGTTGAATCCGCGGTTCGCGGTGGGGGACGCGTTGATGTTGTGCAGGAGGCCGTCGCTGTTGCGTAGCATGAAATCTTGTCCAGCCTGCACACCGATGACGTGGGGGATGTACATGCACCCATCCTGGTCGAGCAACACCGCGTCGCTCGGTGTCGGGAAGTCCAGACTCTCGAGTCCTTCCTTCACGTATACGAAGACGTTCGCCAGACCACCGCCGTCGCCCACCACCACGGTCTCGTCGGTCGGAGTCATCGAGTGCTTCGCGGCACAGGTCGCCTCCGTCGACATGTCGATCTCGGCCATAGCCGGAGCTGTGCCCGCGAATGTGACCATGCCCGAAGCGTGGCCGACTGTCGCAGCATCCACCGGCGATGCCGCAGGTTCAGCCGCGCCTCCGCCCGACGTGTCCGAGCCACCACCCTCACTCCCTCCGCATCCCGCTGCCATTAGGCCCGCGGCGACCACCGCCACGCCTCGATTCTGCCACAGTCTGTCAATCATGCTGCCTCCGTCTATCATTAGTTCGAGTGTGTATCCATGTGCCGATCATAGCGCTGAGACCGGCAATCGCCAGGAGCGCGCCGATGACCGTCCACCAGAAGCCCAGATCCGAATGTCCCGCGTCCCGACCAGCGCTGGCGCTCTGATAGGCCCCGAACGCCATTCCGAGCCAAGCCACGCCAACCGCCATCCCACAAGCCCTAGCTACGGCCTTCGTCAACCTGAACCCCCGCCGTCGCCTTGTCACATCGCGGCGCGCTCCACTCGCCTCCCACTGCGCCTGCCGGATCACGAGCGCACCGAACAAGAGCGTGAGCACCAGGGCAATGGGGGGTGCCACGTAGACCGAAATCGGGGTCGGCTGCTCGAGGAACAAGAAATACCACGTGCTCACCGCCCCCTGGTTTCCACTTTCGCCGTTGTCCCCGTCCCACGCCTGGAACGCCACTGGTACGGCTTGGCCCACCGGGAGAACGAGATCCTCAGGGCCGCCGGTGTCGAGCGACCTACGGAAAAGGACCTTCCACTCACCCTCGGCATGCTGGACCACCGTGGTCACGTGCTGCTCACCGTCGGGCTGAGGGACCGCCGTGCCCAGTCCTCGCGCGATGCTCTCGACCGCGCCCGGAGCGTCGGCCCGCCAGGTCCACGTATTCGTCGGCCGGCGCGCGTCGCCCTGGAGAAAGAACGGACGTTCCATGCCGTCCGACAGCGTCGCCGGAAACTGGACCACGAGTTGATCGGGCGCTCCCGGGGCCGTCGCAGCTCCCTCATCGCCCGGGGCCATGGTTTCGATGATCTGCTGGGCGAAGTCCATCCAGGTCGGATCCGGGCTCATGGACGGATCAGTCCACGAGACGAGCAGTGCGAGCTCCTGGCCGTCGTGTAGGGCCTGAACCCACACGCCACGCACGCGCGGATTGAACCAACGTGGCTTCACCACGACCTGGCCCACCAGAGGCACGTAGATGCTCTCGACGTCTTGCCACGCCTCATCGCTCACGGTCTCAGGAACCGCGCCGCCAGTGATTCGCCCGGCCGAGACGACCTCGCGCACCTCGGGCTGCTGCTCGGGCGACAGGCTGCGCACGTAGTGGGCGAGGGCCCACAGATCCTCGTTCGTGATTACACCGGCGTCGACGATGTCGGACTGTGTCGGCATCGGGGTGCCGTCGAGGCCCGTCAGCATGACACGGTAGATCTCCTCCACCGAGCCACCACCGTTGAACGTCCAGTTCGCGCTCAGGTCGGCCGGAAAGATCGGGAAGCCGGTGTCGTCGTTCAGCGTCGGTGCCGACTCTCCATCGCCACGGCCCTGCTGGCCGTGACAACGCCAGCACTCTACGGTCTCGAAGACCTCCCGACCACGGGCGATCGCCTCTTCCGTGCCCCGAGTCGCGCTCCCAAAGTCCAGCTGTGTCGGTGGCTCGCCTTCGAAGAAGCGCGAAAACGTCTTTAGGTAGTCGACGAGCGCGAGGCGTTCCTCCTGAGTGAGCACATCTTCCCAGCCGGGCATCGCGGTGCCTGGCATACCCAGGTCGATCACCTTGAGTATGTCGGCGTCGGTAGGCAGTTGGCCGGACGCGGTGGTCCGTACCTGGTAGAGCGCCCGTGTGAAGTCCCGAGGTCTCGGCAGCATCGTGTTGGCCGCTGGGCCGTTCCCCGTGCCGTCCTCACCGTGACAGCCCGCGCACCATTTGACATAGACGGCTTCGCCGTCTATTTGGGCCTCGACAGGTGAGGCCATGGGCGCCAGTGCCACGAGCGCGAGTGCCAGGGACCGGACTCCCAGACGTGCAGCACCGTGTAGCTGCGGAGCGCCACGCATCACTGTCCCTCCGCCTCGGTACCCTCACCGACTTCGAGTTCCTCCCACCTTCTTGGCTCGTGCCCTGTCTGCTCGTAGAGGAATATGATCACCGACCAGATCTCGTCGGCGGTCAGGAAATCCTCCCAAGCGGGCATCGCCGAGTTCCAAGGCGCGCCTTCGTTCGGGAGGCCGGGCCCACCCTTCGCGATCCGCCAGAAGACAAAACTTTCGGTGAGCTGCGCGATCGTGCCGACGTCCTGAAAATTCAGGGGCGCGGGATTGAAGCCTTGGGCGTAGTGGCCGCGTCCGGCTAGTCCGTCGCCGTGACACGCGAGACAGTTCTCGTAGTAGACCCGCTTGCCCTCTTGATAGTGCTCCTCCAGAGAGCCCACCGACCGCAGCGGGTTTTCCAGCCCGGTCAACTCGATCGTCTCACCCTGGAAGGGAATCGAGGTCGGGGGTGCCGGGTGAATCGCGCGGAAGCTCGGCGGCGCCGACATGTCCGGAAGTGCGCGCCCGTACGCCATGAACGCCACGAGCAGCGGCACCACCACCAAGAGAACCGCGCGCGCGATTTTCCGATCGGGGCGCACCAGCACCTCGTGGATCGGCTGCTTGAAGGCGGCCCAACGCTGCTCGTTGTCGCTTACCCACAGCAGGATGCCCACCGCGACCGTAAGCAGATACTGGAGTACGACCGTGTTGGGTATTGGTGCGCTCGCGAACCCCAGCAAGGGCGGGATGTAGGGAATCCCGAACTCGATCAGCACGTAGGCGACCGCCAGAATCACGACCGCCTGCCTGAACGGGGTTCTCAACAGGCCCACGTCAGCCCCCCTGCCCGGCGAGGAACTGGACCACCACTTCGAGTTGGCGCGCGGACAGCCCGTCCACGACGGTCGGGACCATCTGGCCGAGCAACTCTTCGTACCCCTCCGCCGCCTCGGCAGCGGGATCGAGGATCGACCGGCGAATGCGGTCCGCGTCGATGCGGCCACCCATCCCGTCGAAAGGCGGCCCAGTTGCGACCCCCTCGCCGTCGAGCACGTGGCATCCGAGGCAAAGGTTGGCGCGCATGATCTCGAGCGGGTCCAGCGAAGCGGTGAGAGGACCTCCGGCGGCCGGCGCCGCGGCGTCGGCCGCCGCGGCAGCCGCCACGTCCGCTCCTGTCACCGTGACCGTGCCACCCTGGTCCTGCAAAAACGCCACCAGCGCCCAGATCTGCGCGCCGGAAAACACTCGCGCCTGGAACACCATGGGGTCGAAGCCCTCGAGCACATAATCCATCGGAGCGATGAGGGACTCGTAGAGGTACGTCTTGCAATCCGCCCCCGCCACACGCGTCGCGCAGCGTTGACCGATCGAGCCCTCACCCGCGTGATCCGTCAGCAGGTTCGGCGCACGCGTCGGGAGGCCATGGCACACGAGGCACCCGCCGCCACCGTTGAAGAGTTCCTGGCCAGCCGACACCAACTCCGCCTCGGTGACGTCCGCCGAGAAGCTGAGCTCCTCGGGCACCACGGATTCAAGCTGCGGAATCGAGTTCGCGACCCACGTGTACATAGCCAGGGTACCGAACACCACACTGAGAACCTTC
>JAYZBT010000336.1:0-2307 GCA_036338615.1 Gemmatimonadota bacterium | reverse complement strand
CGTTCCCGGCCGCGTGGTGGTCTCGAAGAGCCAAGGGACCATGATGAGGCTGTCCGCGGCCACCGTCGCGAACACGAGGTTGCGTTCGTACGATCTGCCGGGAAGGCTTCGGAAAGCGGCCGCCGGAGCGGTGCCCTGAAGCTGTTCGAAGGGCTCTGGCGCGGACTCGGCGCACGCCAGTGTCGCGCATGCGAGAAGGAGGCCTGCGACTCCTGGGTTCGCGATCCCCCGGTTCACGCTGTCTCCTGGGCGGCCCGACTGCCGGTGGCGTCGAGAATCTGAGCGGGTGTAGCCGCCAGGGCCCGATCCAGCTCACGCAGGAAGCGCCCGATGGTACGGGGATTTCGACCGAGGTCTCCTCGTCCCACTCTGGAGGCGGACGTCATGTCCACTCGGGTCTGGGCGTCCTCGTCCAGGCCGACGGAAATATGTACGTCGTCGACAAAGCGCCAAAGCAGCGTGGCAGATTCGACTTCGATGACGCCGCGTTGGTCGTCCTCGTCGACGACGGTCCAGCCCCTGATCCGTTCGTTCGCGATGCGCAGAGACTGGGTCCAAACGTCGTCGAACGGGATCGCGTAGGTTCGGCCCCGGAGGCGATCGTCCTCGGACCAGGGGTCCGTGCGGGCACGGTTCTGACTCAGACCTCGGAAGAATCCACCCAACGCGGCTCGGCTCCGGAAAAGGGCGATCGTGAAACGCCTCAGCTGAGGCCTACTGCACCTGATCGGCAGGCCTTATAGTCTGGCGCTGTTCTACCTACCTCACCACCTGGACACAATGAAAGCCGTACTGCCTCTGGCTGGAAAGGGCACACGCCTCCGGCCTCATACGCTGCATACCCCCAAGGCCTTGGTGAAGGTCGCGGGGAAGCCAGTGCTCGGCTTCATCCTCGATGACCTCATCGCTCTCGGTGTAGATGAGATGGTGTTCATCGTCGGGCACTTGCGCGATACCGTGGAAGCATGGATTCGGGAGCGATATCCCGCCATCCGTGGGCACTACGTGGTACAAGAGGTCCAGAATGGAACGGCTGGGGCGGTGGCTCTGGCCGCGCCCTACGTGGACGAAGAAGTACTGATCGTCTTCCCCGACGCCCTGATCGACGTCGACTACCGCTTGATCCGCGAGCTGGACCCCGAGTACGGCGGCGTGATCTGGGCGATGGAGGTCGAAGACTATCAACGGTACGGGGTGATCGTGACGGACGACGCCGGCAATATGGTCCGCATCATCGAGAAGCCGTCCGAGCCGGTATCCAAGCTCGCCAACATCGGACTCTACTACATGCGGGACCATGCGCTCCTGTTCGAGGGCATTCGCCACACCATGAGTTCCGATCCTGGCAAAGGGGGCGAATTCTATCTCACGGACGCCTTCCAATACATGCTCGATCAGGGATCTCGCATCCTAACCGCATCCGTCGAGGCTTGGTGGGACGCCGGCAAGCCGGAGACCTTGCTCGATACCAACGCGCGCTTACTGCGAAAAGGGCGCTCCGGCGTGGATCCGGCCGCCGAGCTCGTAGGTGCCCAGATCGTGGAGCCCGTGCGCATCGAGGCGGGCGTGGTGGTGAAGGGTGGTCGCATCGGCCCCAACGTCACGCTCGAAGCAGGGTCGACCGCGATCGATTGCGACATCGAGCACACGATCGTGGGGCCGGAAGCGAAGCTGGAGCGGTCGCAACTCCGTCGGTCGATCATCGGGGCACACGCTCGGATCCGTCATGCCCAGGGGTCACTTCTGGTGACCGACCATTCGGTCGTCGACGGGGACGCTTAGCCAGCTACCCCAGCCGCGAGTAGCAGGGTATACAAGGCACGTTGCACGCCCTCGACACCTTTGGTATTGCGGTACCACTCTTCGGTGGTGTGGGCTTTGCCCGCCTCGCCGCCGCCTCCGACGGTCACGGCCGGGATCCCCACCGACATCGGCACGTTGGCGTCGGTCGAAGAGGCCGTGAACAGGGGCTCGGCGCCCACGTGACGGGTTGCCGCGACCGCGGCGCGCAGTAGCGGAGTCTCGGACGGAGTGTGCCCGCCGGGACGGTGCCCGAGCACTTCTATGGTCAGCTGGACGGACGGACCCTCTGGGTCTGCGGCGGCGCCGCACGCATCGACGACCTCGCGAATCCTCCGCTCCAGGTCCGCTAAATGATCGTCCGCTTCGGAGCGGGTGTCGATTTCGAGCCAGGCGTCCTGCGGGATCGCGTTGATGCTCTTGCCGCCGCCCCAGCGAGCGACCGTGAGGGTCGTGATCGGGGCGGAGGGCAGTTCGAGCCGGGTGAGGCGAGACACGACGTCGGCG
>JAYZBT010000335.1:0-14861 GCA_036338615.1 Gemmatimonadota bacterium | reverse complement strand
CCCAACGCGTGTGCGCGATACCGCAGGTGCCCGTCAAGGACCCACGCAGCGAATGCTCGGCGACCGCCTGGTTGAGTTCAGAGAGCTTACCCTGGCGCTTTACTACTTGAACGCCGCTCCCATTCAAGAGCGCGAGACCCGCCGAATCATACCCACGGTACTCGAGCCTCTTGAGGCCCTGCAGCAAAATCGGGGCGGCCTCCTTCGGACCTACATATCCGACGATTCCGCACATGCCGTCACTCTCCTTTGCTCAGTCTCGATTCTTTCCTGGCCTCGCTCAGGCGACCCCACCCAAGAGCGCCGACGCTCTATCGATCAACGAGCGGGCATCATCCTGCTCGCGCGCCTCGGCGATCAAGCGCACGACCGGCTCGGTGCCTGAGGGGCGAACGTGCAGCCAGACCCCTCTCCCGGGCCACGCAAGACGAAGGCCGTCCGTCCGATCGACGGCCTCGGCGTCGAGATCCTGCTCCAGGGCGGCATACGCCTCCAACAGAGCCTCTCGTGGGAAGGCAACCTTCACTTTCACGATCGAGTAGGACGGCCAACGCGCCGCCGCAGCCGAGGCACTAACCCCTTTGTCGACAATGTGTTGCAAGATGAGGGCCGCGGCGAGGGGTGCGTCGCGCGTGTGGTGCAAGGCGGGTAAGATCACGCCGCCGTTCCCCTCGCCTCCCACCACGGCGTTTTCGAGTTGCATTCGGCGCGCGACGTTCACTTCTCCCACCGGCGCTCGAGCCACCTCCACGCCGTACGCGCGTGCTACGTCCTCCACGACCTGACTCGTCGAGAGGTTGGTGACCACGGGTCCGGGCGTTCGCTCCAGCACCGCGGCAGACGCGAGTGCCAGCGTGAGGTCCTCGCCCATCGCGAGCCCCTTCTCGTCCACCAGCGCGAGACGGTCGACGTCGGGATCCACCGCGAGCCCGATTTCCGCGCCTGATTCGCGGACCAGGCTCCCAAGCGCCGTGAGGTTCGACGCGGTCGGCTCGGGATCCCGCGGAAAAAGCCCATCCGGCTGCATCCCGATGCCTTCGACGATGCAACCCAGCGCCTGCAGTAGGTCCGCCATGACCGGGCCACCCGCCCCGTGCACGCAGTCGAGGGCGACGCGGATACGACGCGCACGCAGCGCCGCCACGTCGAGGTAGGGCAGCGAGAGGATCGCGTCGAGATGGCGCGGCCAGGCTTCTGGATCTTCCGAGAGCCCCGGGATCGCGTCCCACGACACGCGCTCGGGCTCTTCCTCAACGAGGAACGCTCTGAACCGGGACGACAGATCGGCGTCCAGGAAGATGCCTTCTCCCGACACCAGCTTGAGCGCGTTCCACTCGGCCGGATTGTGACTCGCCGTGACACACATCCCGCCAATGGCGTCGCTTCGCTCGACCGCCAGGAGAAGCGTTGGTGTCGGGACGACGCCCAGGTCGATCACCGGCACCCCCACCGACTGCAAGCCCGCCACCACCGCGCGCACGAACATGGGGCCGGAGGTGCGCGAGTCTCGGCCAACGAACACCGGACCGTCCCCACTCTCGCGCCTCACAAAGGCGCCGAAGGCGGAAGCGAGGCCCGCCATCAATTCAGGCGTGAGCGGGGCTCCCACGCGTCCGCGAACGCCAGAGACGCTCACCATCAGATCCTGTGGAAGTCGCATCGGCACTGAAGCCCTCGCGTAGCCTGGCACTGGCAGGGTTCTGGGCGCAGTCTTCGCGCCCGAAACGTGGTCGGCAAAACTTCACCCGGCCGGACTGAACCCGTCAACGTAGAGCGCCGACATCTTGCGCTTCCGGGAATCCGACCTGGGCGGCGACGACCCTGTCCAAGGGGCTACCCGGCCTCAGTCAGACTTCCCTAGATTTACGCACTCCCGCGCGGCATCGCCCGCGGAAGACACGAGGCCCGGACTTCCCGCACGAAGTCCGGCATGAATCCCCGAGCGAGCGAATCAGCGCATGAGTGACGCCCATGGGTGAAGGGTCCAAAGAAGGCCTGCGTTTCGGGACGCTGGCGGTACACGCCGGCGTAAAGCCCGAGCCGACCACCGGGGCGATCATGACCCCGATCTTCCAAACCTCGACGTATGTGCAACCGGCGGTCGGCGAACCCGAACAGGGGAGCTATGACTACGGCCGGACCGCGAACCCGACGAGGGAGGCCCTCGAGGCCAACATCGCCGCGCTCGAGAATGGCGCGCGCGGTGTGGCATTCTCGTCTGGGCTCGCCGCGATCGAGGCGATCGTAAAACGGCTCTCGGCCGGCGATCATGTCGTAAGCGAGGAGAACACCTACGGCGGTACGACGCGCATGTTCAATCATGTGCTCAGCCGTCTCGGCATCGAATTCAGTTTCGTGGATACGCGCGACCCGGGCGCGATCGCCGCCGCGATGAGGCCGAACACGAAGCTGGTGCACGTCGAGACGCCGACAAACCCGATGATGCGCCTGTGCGACCTCACGGAGACCGCCGATCTCGCACACGACGCGGGGGCCCTTCTGTCCGTCGACAACACATTCGCTTCCCCGTACAACCAGCGACCACTCGAATTCGGGGCGGACTTCTCGGTCCACTCCTCGACGAAATACATCAACGGACACTCGGACGTGATCGGTGGTCTGGTCGTAGTCGAGGACGAAGAGCTCGCAGAGGACCTGTTCTTCATCCGCAAGTCGACTGGAGGCGTGCCCGGCCCCATGGACTGTTGGCTCACTCTGCGCGGCATCAAGACCCTTCATCTGCGTATGCGGCAACACAATCAGAACGGGCTCGCGGTTGCTCGATACCTCGAGGATCACCCGGCTGTCGACCGAGTGCTCCATCCTGGGCTCGAGTCCCACCCGCAACACGAACTGGCCGCGCGCCAGATGATCGGCTTCACCGGCATGGTGTCCGTTGACGTGGGCACGCTCGAACGCGCCAAAGCGCTGACCGAGCATCTTCACGTCTTCGCGCTTGCGGAGAGCCTTGGCGGGGTCGAATCTCTCATCAGCGTACCCGCGCTCATGACCCACGCATCGGTGCCAGAGGACCGTCGCGAGGCGATGGGGGTCACGCCCGGCCTGGTGCGCTTGTCCGTTGGAGTAGAGGATGAAGCCGATCTCATCGAGGATCTCGAACGGGTCCTCGGAGGGTGAAACCGGGGGTCTGGGGCCCCCGTAAGGGGCTGCGAGCGTTGGCACTCCTCTCGCCGAACGCGCCGAAGGGCTTCTAAACGCAACTGAGGATAGAGAGACATGGCGGACGATCAGGACGGCACCGTAGACCAGACGGGCGACGATGGGCCCGGCACCGGGAGTGGTGGGGCCCAGGACGGCGGGGCAAGGGCGCGCCGCATCCTGACGGATATCGCGCCGCACGCCTGGGAGCACCCGGCTGACAAGGCCGCGCTGCAGGCACTTCGGCGGATTCCGGTCTTCGACGAGGTGGTCAGAAAGATCTTCGGCTACGTCCCCGAGAAATATTTTCGCCTCAGTTTCCAGGCGAGTTCCGTGAAAGTCGGCTCCAATCAGTTCCCCAGGGTCCACGAGCTTTACAAAGAGTGCCTGCAAACGCTCGACGCTCCCGAGGAATACGAGCTCTTCATCTCGCAGACTCCGATGGTCAACGCGGGGGCCTGGGGAATGAACGAACCGTTCATCATCCTCAATTCGGGTACGGTGCGGCTGCTCGGCGACGACCAACTCTCTTATGTGATCGGCCACGAAGTCGGCCACATCATGAGCGATCACGTTCTGTACAAGACGATGACGCAGCTCCTGCTCGACTTCGCGCAGATGGGCTTCCCCATCGTCGGGCTCGCGGCACGCGCGGTCCTCGTTGCTCTGCTTGAGTGGCAGCGCAAATCCGAACTCTCGGCCGACCGGGCGGGACTGCTCACGGTTCAGGATCCGGAGATCGTCCTCGGCACGATGCTGAAGATGGCCGGAGGGGGCGAGGACGAGGAGACGAACCTACAGGATTACATCATCCAAGCCGAGGAATACCGAGACGGCGGCGATGTCGTCGATCAGGTCTTCAAGGTTCTCTCGATCCTGGGTGCCACACACCCGTTCTACGCCATTCGCGTGAGCGAACTCCGGGCGTGGATCGAGACCGGCGATTACGACCGCGTCGTGCGCGGCGAATACCCGGGCCGGGGTGAGCCCGATCCGGCTTACTCGGAGGACCTCAAGTCCGCCGCCACGTCGTATCGTGACGACACGAAGGACTTCGTCGACAACATGGCGGACGCGGCCAAGCGCATGGGCTCGGACTTCATGAGCGGCTTCAAGAAGTAAGCTTCCGGGGGCGAGCCGATATCGGGTACGATATCGGGCGCCCCTCCGAGAAAATGCGGCGGTCGGGCGGTAGCCCGGCCGCCTATTTTTTTCCCGCCCGTGTGCATAGACTCCGCCATATGCGAATCTTGATTGTAGGTAACGGTGGGCGCGAGCATGCGCTGCTTTGGAAGCTTCGGCGGGACGCCCCCGACGCCGAGTTCTTCGCGACGCAGCCCAACGGGGGCATGGCCCCGCTCTGCAACGCGGTCCACATCGGCGCAGGCGACATCGAGGCCCTGTCCGGGTGGGCGTCCTCCCACCGCATCGATCTCACCGTCGTCGGGCCCGAGGCGCCGCTGGCAGCGGGCATCGTAGACCGCTTCGAGCGCAAGGGCCTTTCGGTCTTCGGGCCGAGCAAGGCAGCCGCGCGCATCGAGTCGAGCAAGGCGTTTTCCAAGGGCTTGATGCGGGATGCGGGCGTACCCACCGCTGAGTACCGCACGTTCTCGAATCTGGCGGGTGCGCAACAATGGGTGCAGGAGCGGGGCGCGCCCATCGTCGTGAAAGCTTCAGGGCTGGCCGCAGGCAAAGGGGCCATCGTCTGCATGACCGAGGACGAGGCGTTCGAGGCTCTAGGCGCGATGCTCGGCGACCTCAGCTTCGGCGAAGCTGGGCGCGAGGTCGTGATCGAGGACTTCATGGAGGGCGAGGAGCTCTCGATCCTGGCGGTCACCGACGGTGTGGACGCCGTAATCCTGCAGCCGTCTCAGGATCACAAGCGGGTAGGAGAGGCCGATACGGGCCCTAACACCGGAGGCATGGGCGCGTACGCTCCGGTGTGGATCGCGACCGACTCGGTCATCGACGAGGTGCGCAGCCGTATCATCGAGCCGACGCTGCGGGCGATGTCCGCGGGCGGCGCTCCGTTCCGCGGAATCCTCTACACCGGAATCATGAAGACCGACGCAGGCCTGAAAGTGGTCGACTTCAACTGCCGATTCGGTGACCCGGAGGTGCAGGTCGTGCTCCCGATGATGAAGGACTCACTTCTGGACTTGATGAGAACGGTAGCCGAAGGAGGCAGCCTCCAGTCGGGCGTCGCGGCGGCGCGACCAGGCGCCGCGGTCACGACCGTGGTGGCGTCCGGGGGTTACCCGGAGAGCTACGAGAAGGGCAAGACGATTTTCATCCCGGACGACCTGGAGTCGGACGATTGTCTCGTGTTCCACGCGGGGACCAGGACCGACGAGGGACGCTTGCTCACCAGCGGAGGCCGGGTGCTTTCGGTTACCTGCGTAGCCTCGAACTTTGCCGCGGCCGCTCATGCGAGCCGGGCTGCAGCAGGTCGAATCGAATTCGACGGCGCCTTTTTCCGAGCCGACATCGGCTGGCGAGAAGGCCTGCGCCAGCAGAGCGCCGCGACGGGTGAGCTTGCCTGAGCTTCCCGAGGCCGAGACCATCGCGCGTGGGCTACGCGCGGCGGTGCTCGGAGAGCGCATCCGCCGGGTAGAAGTCGTGCACGATGACATTCTCGGACAACCCAAGCGGGACTTCGTGCGCTCTGTCCGCGGGCGCCGCATCGATGCCATCGGCAGGCGGGGCAAGAAGGTCCTGATCCGGCTGGAAGGGAGCCGGGTGATCGCCGTGAATCTCGGCATGACCGGTCGCCTACTGCCGTTTCGTTCCTCCCCGCGAGGCGATGGCCGACCAAGCCATCCCGCGGTGACGTTTCGATTCGAGAGCGGGGCCCTTCTCGTCTTCGACGACACGCGCCGCTTCGGGTCGGTGCAAGCGTTCAGCGACGACGATTGGCTGATTCGGTCCGCGCGCATTGGTCCTGAGCCGCTCGGGCCGCAGTACCGCGCGAAGGACCTCTTCGACGGGCTGCAGCGCTCACGGGCACCCGCCCGCTCCTGGCTACTCGATCAGAAAAGGATCGCGGGCGTGGGCAACATCTACGCCAACGAAGCCCTCTACCTCGCCGGTGTCCATCCCGGCCGCGAGGCACGCCAAGTAACGCAAGGCGAGGCCGGGGCGCTTCATCGAGCGATCCGCCGAGTGCTCAGGAACGCGATCCGCGCCGGGGGTACAACGATTCGAGACTACCGGAACGCGGACGGGGACCCGGGGGAATACGCTCGCCGACTCTACGTCTACGGCCGGGACGGCGAACCCTGTTCAAGGTGTCCTTCTCAGATCGTGCGCATCGTCTTCGCGAATCGCTCAGCATTCTACTGCCCGACGTGCCAGCCGGAGCCCGGACAGTGAGAAGCCACTCGAAGACAAGCGCGCCACGGCGCCGACCACCGCAGCGGCCTCTGCGCCGCATTGTGGCCCGGGTCGCCGTCGCGTGCGTGGTTTCGTCGCTTGCCTACCAGCCCGCGTCGGCGCAGCTGTCCCCAGGAGAGCGACTGCCGGTACGAGGGCTCACGCTGGGCAACGGAATGCGGCTCTTGATCCTGCCACGACCGGGAGCACCCACGGTGTCGTTCGTCGTGCAATTCGGCGTGGGCGGCGTCAACGAACGCCTGGGCAGCACGGGCATTGCGCACCTGTTGGAGCACATGCTCTTCAAGGGCACGACGACCGTTGGCACGAAAGACGTGGACGCCGAGTTCGAGCTCTTTCCGCTGATGGACGCGGCTCACGACACGCTCGTGCACGCGCGCGCCACCGGGGACGTCGCGACAGTCGGTCGCCTCGACGACAGGATCGCGGCGCTGGAAGACAGCGCCCGGGTATTCGTGGAGGCCAACGAGTTCGACCGGATCCTCACCCGCGCGGGAGCCCAAGGCCTCAACGCTATGACGACCACGGGATCCACGATGTACTTCGTGGAGCTACCGTCCAACCGGACCGAACTGTGGTTCGCGCTCGAGGCCGACCGCATGCTGAACCCCGTCTTCCGTGAGTACTACTCCGAGCGGAACGTGGTCACGGAGGAACGACGCATGCGCGTGGAAACCAGCCCTGCCGGAATGCTCTACGAAGCTCATCTCGCGGCGGCATTCACGATGCACCCCTACGGCGTCCCCGTGGTTGGTTACATGTCGGACCTGGAGGCAATCAGCCGGTCGGAAATCGAGTCGTATTATCGTCGCTTTTACGGCCCGAACAACGCGGTGGTCGCCATTGTGGGAGACATTGACCCGGACCAGGTCGAGCGCTGGGCTCGTGAGTACCTCGGCCCGGTCCCACGCGGGGAGACGCCCGCTCCGGTCACATCCGTCGAACCGAAGCAACTGGGTGAGCGGCGCGTGGTCGTGGAATGGGACGCCGAGCCATCGTTACGGATCGGATGGCACGTGCCTTCCGGTGTCCATGCCGACGCACCCGCGCTGGCAATCCTCACTTCGGTGCTCACCGGCGGGCGCACCTCGAGGCTGCATCGTCGACTGGTTCTCGAGGATCAAATCTCGGGTGGTGTCTTCGCCTCACTGGGGCCGGGCAGCCGTTATCCGCAACTCCTGCAAATCGGCGCGAGTCCGCTCGCGCCGCACACTACGCGGGAGGTCGAGCTCGCCATCTACGAGGAGATCGCGCGACTCGCCGCGGATGGGCCCGCGCAAAACGAGCTCGAACGGGTCAGGAACCAGATCGCCGCGGGCTCCATCCGGCGCATCCAGTCCAACCTAGGGCTGGCGTTTCAGCTCGCGGAGTCGCTGTCGCTCTTTGGGGACTGGACCGAGACGTTCCGATTTTCCGACCGCCTGAGGGCCGTGACCGCCGACGATGTTCAACGCATGGCACGCGACTACCTGACGCAGCAAAACCGCACCGTGGCGACGCTGGTCAAGAAGGAAGGCTCGTGAGGGGGGCCGCGCGGAGCGTGCTGCTCGTCCTCGCTCTATTGGCGTCTCATGCGCCTGGGCTGCACGGCCAGCGAGACCTGGGCCGACGAGCCGTGGAAGCCCTGGACTACCCGCCCATAGACTTCCGCCCACCCGTGCCGGACGAATGGGACGTCGACGGCGTGCCGGTACTCATGATCGAGGATCACGGACTTCCGCTGGTATCCGTCTACGCCCGTTTCCGCGGAGGATACGGCTTGTTCGGACGAGAATACTACGCTGCAGGGACCGCGCTGCCTTCACAGCTTCGCTATGGTGGCACGACTGAACTGTCGCCCGACTCGGTCGACAAGGCCCTGGAATACTACGCGATCCAGACATCGTTCGGTGGGGCCGGCGAGGCCGTCTCGGCCACGATGAATACCCTGGTCGAGCATCTCCCAGCGGCGATCCAACTCTGGGGGTCGCTGCTCGCCCGCCCGGCATTCGACTCCACGCAGGTCGAAATTTGGAGAGGACGGCAACTCGAGAGCGTGCGTCGCCGCGGCGACGACCCCGGCGGCCTGGCCTTCTCCGAGTTCAATCGCCTTCTCTACGGTGATCACCCGATCGGGTGGGACATGGACGTCGGCGACCTCTCGCCCCAACGGCTCTCGTCGCAGCGACTCGCGGAGGTACACCGGCGGGTCGTGTGCCGGGAGAACCTGGTGCTGGGGATAACGGGCGACGTGACCTGGCGGGACATGCGCCCCCTGCTCGAGACGTTGGTGCGCGGCGTTCCGCCCTGCGAGGGCACGCTTCCGCCCTCACCCGTCCCGAGTATTAGCGACGAACCGGGGGTCTACCTGATCGAGAGGGATCTCGAGCAAAGTGTGATCGTGATGGCGCACACGACCGAAGTGCACCTCGCGGACGACCCTTCCTACTACTCCGCGACGATCGGAAACTCGATCCTGGGTGGAGGTGGCTTTTCCAGCCGGATCCTAGCGCGCGTGCGCACGGAAGAGGGCTTCGCCTATTCGGCCTCCTCGCTCTGGACAATGCCGAGGCGGTACGACGGACTGCTCGGGGCGATCACGCGCACGAGGCCCGAGAATACGATCCCCGCCATCGAGCTGATCCTGGAGACGATGGAGGGATTGCGCGCCGCGGCTCCCGAGGCCGGAGAAGTTCAAACCGCGATTGAGCGGATCGTGAACGGCTTTGTCTTCAACTTCGACACGCCCGGCCGGATCGTGTCGCGCACGATGTTCTATGTGGCTCAGGACCTGCCGCAGGACTGGCTCGAGCGTTACCTCGAAGGCGTTCGCAGTGTGACCGCCGCGGGTATACACGATGCTTTTGCGAAGCACCTCCGCCCCGCGGATATGATGATCCTGATCGTCGGTCACCCGGAACGCATCGGCCGGGAAGCCATCGAAGCGCTGGGGCCGGTCACGGTGCTGGACGTGGCCCGGTAGACGTCTACGCGGAACCCCAGTGGAGCGCGGCTATGCCGCCGGTCAACAGCGTCCAGCCCACTTCGGTGAAACCGACCGTCTCGAAGAGCGCCGCGAGGTCGCTTGGACCCGGAAATTCCTTCACCGATTCCGGAAGATAGGTGTACGCCCAGGGGTGACCGGAAACGATGCGCCCTACGACGGGGAGCACATGTCGGAAGTAAAAGAGGTACCCAGCGCGCATCAGCGGGTTGGGCGGCACCGTGAACTCGAGCACCACCAGACGGCTGCCCGGCTCGAGCACTCGACGGAGATCCGCCAGACCCGCGCTCAGCTGCGAGAGGTTACGAACGCCGAATCCGACCGTGGCACCTGAGAAGGTGTCGTCCGGAAACGGGAGCCTCTGCGAGTCGCCGCATACCGCCTCGATCGGATGACGCAGGATCTTGTTCGCCCCCTGCACCAGCATCGGCTGAGCGAAGTCCGACGCGACGACTCGGCCGCTGAACCCGCCCCGCCGAGCGAGCTCGAGCGCAAGATCGAACGTGCCGGAGCACGCATCCAGGTAGACGCCGCTCGGCGAGTCCTCCCATCGCAACCGGTTCACGGCCTTCTTCCGCCATGACCGGTCGATGTTTAGGCTCAGGACATGGTTCAGCAGGTCGTATCGCGGGGCGATCTCCGAGAAGATCGTTTGGACCTGACTATGTCGCTCGGCACCTTGCTTGGGCGCGGCAGAGGGTACGGATGGCATAACGGCGAGGGACACAGCGGCTTAGATTTGGAGGCTCGATTTCGACAGCGGCCGAAGTCGAAGAAGGGCAGAAGCTACGGGAATGCCCGAAACCGAGCCACCGCCATGTGGCTCACTCACTCAAGGCAGGACACGGACGCTCTGGGCGCTCTCGACTACGCGCAGCACGAGGACCGCGAGCTGGCAACGCTCGCGGCGGCCGGCCACGAGGCCGCCTTCCGGGAATTGCTCTCCCGCTACGAGCGACCTGTGTTCTCCCTCATCTACCGGATGGTTCGTGACCGAACCCTGGCGGAGGACCTGGCACAAGAGGCGTTCATACGCGCGTTCAATGCCATCGGGACGTACAAGACCAGCTACAAGTTCCGTAACTGGATCTTCAAGATCGCCAACAACCACACGATCGATTACCTGCGCAAACGCAAGCTCGATACGATCTCGATCGACGGGTCACCACACGCGACCACCGCCGACGAGGTTTCGCAGTCTCAGTTGGTGCTCGAATCCAAGGACGAGAATCCCCATGAGTTCGTCGAGAATCGAGAACTGGGAGGGCAGATCGAGGAGGCGATCGGGGAACTCCGTGAAGAATACCGCGTCGTGATCCTGTTGCGCCACGTCGAGGGATACGCGTACGACGAAATCGCGGACATCATGGATCTCCCCCTGGGAACCGTGAAGACGTACTTGCACCGCGCGCGCGCCGAGCTCAAGGAACGTCTGTCTTACCTGGTTTCGTGAGGGACGCCTTTGAAACACAAACCCGCCGTATGAAGCCCGTTTCCGGGCCTCCGCACACGATGTCGCCGCAAGGCGTTTTCATGAAACTTCATGAATCGAGGCCCCGTAGGGGTGCCCAGAGACTCGTTACTTAGTCGAGACCGCATGACGGACCGAAGCACAGGCCAATGACGGGTATCCCCAACGAGCATTTGAGCGCCGAAGTTCTGCAAGCGTTTCTCGAAGGCGACCTCCCCGATGGGGAGGGTGCGCCGGTCGAGCGGCATCTGGGCTCCTGCGAGCGTTGCTCATCGGATCTGGAGGTTTGGCGGTCCCTCTTCTGCGAACTGCGCGACCTTCCTTCGGTGCGTCCGGTCGAGGGCTTCCACGACCGGGTCATGGCGGGTGTCAGGATTCATCGCCCGCTTCCGCTCGCCGCCCGCATCAGGCACAGGATCGCGGCGCTCGTGCCGGGACAGGCGGATCGGCACATCAGCGCCGACCGACTGCAGGAAATGCTGGAGGGTCGTATCGCCGCCCGGCAGGTTACGCGGATCGAGCGCCACTTGAGTTCTTGCGAGGACTGCGCACGGGACGCTGAAGCCTGGCGTGCCGTCTTCGTCGGGCTGAATGCACTGCCGCGCCTCGATCCGGGTGAACACTTCGCGCATCAGATACTGTCCAGGCTACGACGGCCTGCTGCGATCGCAGCTCGTGTACCAGTGCCCGCGTGGCGAAAGGCCACCTCTTGGGCCAGAAGGCTCGTACCTCAGACCCGAAAGGCCTGGGCGGTGATCTCGGGCGTAGCGGTGGCGCCGTCCGTTACGGCCGGCGTGCTTTTCTACGCCCTGTACTCGCACCCGACGCTGACGCCGAGTGCGCTCGCTTCGTATGCCTGGTGGCAGGTCGGCGATGCCGCCAATGCAGTCTGGACCGCATTCTCCGCATTCGCTCTCGAAAGCGCCGAGTCGTCCGGCATGCTCTCCCTCTTCGACGGTCTCGCCGCGGCACCCCTGGTGGTGGCTGGCGGCGTTCTCCTATACACGGCCGCGTGTGCGTTCGCCCTGCGCGTGCTCTACAAACATGTCTTCACTAACCATCCCTTGGATGGACGATATGCTCAAGCATCTGCTTCGTAATGCGCTAACGGCCTTCGGCCTGGCGTTCCTGGTAACAACCACCGCCGTCGAGGCTCAGCTTCGGGACGTCGTCTCGAAGGAGGTCGCAGTCGGGCGGTCGGAAGCGACACTCCGGCTCGAGTTGTCCGGGAACGGCACGCTCGAGATCGCCTTCGAAGACGGCGTGGTCCTGATCGATGGAACGTCCGTCGGCATATTCGAGCCCGGTGACGAACTCGAGGCCGCGTGGTGGTCCCTGTTGGGCCAGGCCCGGTCCTTGGAGGACGGCGAGCTCGCGCTCATGCTCTCCGACTGGTCGGTTCCGGCCGAGCTGGCGGGAGAGTTGGCCGATTTGGCACAGGAAGTGGACCGTGCGTTGGAGGACGCCCTGTCTTCGTTCGATGTCACGGTACGCGGCGACGACGCTACCGTGTCGATGTCCATCGGGGATGAGGGGTCACTGCTCCAGTTGCTGCTCAACTCGACGAGCCGGCTCGGTTTGATGCAACGAGCGCTCTCCGGGCTGGGCGGTGACTTCGCGCTCCATATCGATGAGGATGTCGACATACCTGAAGGCACCGCGGTGGATGGCACGCTGGTGGTGATCAGGGGCGACGTGCGCATCGGCGGCGAAGTCGATGGCGACGTCGTGGTGGTGGACGGAACGCTCGAGCTACTCGAGGGCAGCCGAGTCCGCGGAGCGGTTCGACTGGCAGATGCGCGGCTGGTTCGCAATCTCGGCACCGTAGACGACGGCTTGCTCGACCTGTTGGACGAAGAGCGCGTCCTCGAAACCGAGATCCGAAGCGAGATCCGCGAAGAATTGCAGGAAGAGCTTCGCAGCCAGTTCCGGCGTGAATTGCGCGAGGCTAGCCGCCTGGAGTTCAGCGATGACGACGACGGCTTCTCGCTCATGGCCCCGTTCCGCTCCGTGTTCAGGGGTGTGGGTGAACTCTTCAAGAACCTGATCAGCATCTTGGTTCTAGGGCTTCTCGGGGCTGGCGCGGTCGCCTTCGCCGGCACCAAGGTGGATACGATCGCCGAGACCGCTCGAAGCGCCCCTGGACGGTCGGCGATGGTCGGGCTGGCAGGATCGCTTCTGCTGATTCCAGTGTGGATTCTGGGAGCCATCGCCCTCTCCGTCTCGATAATCGGGATTCCCGTTGCCGTGGTCTGGCTCCCCCTCTTTCCGCTGGCCGCCTGTGCCGCCGGCGTGATGGGGTACCTCGCGGTTGCGCGTAACACTGGAGAGTGGCTCGCCGACAGCGAATATCCGTGGACAGGGTGGATTCGGAAGTCGAATCACATCTACACGATCTTCGGTGGACTCTTCGGGTTGATGTTCGCTTATATGGCGGCGAACGTGGTCTCGATCGTGCCGTTCCTGGGCTTCCTCGCTGGAATGCTGATCTTCGCCGGGTCCATCGTCACCTTCTTCGCGATCCAGATCGGGTTTGGAGCGGTGATCCTGACCCGAGCGGGTAAGCGCCCGGAATGGTCGACACCATACGACGCGGACGCCGCCTGGGAAGAAGCGATGGAAGGGGATATCGAAGGCGTGGAAGCGGACGTCGAAGGCGCAACTGACGAGGCCCAAGAGAATGACGACGATGCGTAGAGCACTATCCGTAGCCGTAGTGGCCGCCGTGTTGGCGCCCACCTTGCTCGCGGCCCAGAGCTGGCGTGACGTGACGATGTCGCGGCAGATCGAGGACAATCGAGAGGTGCGAGTCCTGGTGGAGTACGCCGCGGGTCACCTAACGGTGCGCCCGACGGACGAAGGCGTGCTCTACAGCATGAACCTGCACTATGACGAAGACCGATTCGAGCCGGTCGCCGACTTTTCGGGAGACCGCCTCAGGTTGGGGGTCGAGTCTATCGGCAGGGGCTTCAACGTGGGTCGAGGCAAGCAGAGTGGGCAGCTCGACCTCGAGCTCGCACGAGGCATCCCGATGGAGCTGGATCTCGAGTTCGGCGCGGTACGGGCAGACATCGACTTGGGTGGCCTCGCGTTGACTGAGCTCGACCTGAGTACGGGTGCGTCGCAGTCGACCATAGACATCTCTGAGCCCAACTCGGCGGTCATGTCCGCGGCGAGCTTCGAGATTGGCGCCGCTGAGTTCGAAGTCCGGCACTTGGGCAATCTCAACGCCGAGCTCATCGAAGTCGACGCGGGTGTGGGCCAGGTCACGCTCGACTTCACCGGCCGTTGGCAGCGAGACGCACGCGTGTCGATCGACATGGGCCTCGGAGCGCTCGATCTCCGCATCCCGGAGGGTCTGGGTGTGAGACTGAGTAAGGACGGCTTCCTGGTATCCCTGGATTCAGAAGGGCTGGTCAAGCGGGGAGGCGCGTACTACTCCCTGGACTGGCTTGTAGACGACGCCGACCGGAAGATTACCATCGACCTGGACGCCGCGTTTGGCAGCGTCGTGGTCGAGTGGGTCCGCTGAGAGTAACAGAATGAGTTCCGCGAGGAGGGCTACATGATCGGGACACTACTCACGTTCTTCGCCGTAGCAGTGGTGACCTTGATCGTGGCCAGCGTGGTGCTGTCGATCGTAGGCACGCTGTTCTCGCTGACCTTCGGCCTTGCATTCTTCCTGCTCTTCAAGGTCGCACCGGTGCTCTTTGTGGGCTGGGTGGCGGTGAAGATCTTCGAGAAGATGAGAGGTGGCAGTTCGCTCTCCGCCGCGGACCGAAGGTGGCTCGAAGGCGAGTAAGTCGCGGCGCGACATGTGATCCTTGATTTCTTCGCCACGCGCGCCTAGTCGTT
>JAYZBT010000334.1:0-13224 GCA_036338615.1 Gemmatimonadota bacterium | reverse complement strand
CCGCGTCCTTTCGACCAGCGCGTCGATCCGATCCTGGGCGAGCAGTTGCGTCAGAGGAATCCCACTGACCGAAGTGTAGCTGGCGAGCGGCACCATAGTGTCGCCGTGGCCGCCGAGCACGAGCGCCTGGATGTCCTCGATACTGACGTCGAGTTCCAGCGCGATGAAGGAGCGGTACCGCGCGGTGTCGAGCACGCCGGCCATGCCGATGACGCGCTCCCGTGGGAATCCCGTCGTCTCGAGCGCGACCTGTGCCATCACATCGAGTGGGTTGGTCACGACGATCACGATCGAGTCAGGCGCAACGCACTTGATCTCTTCCGATACCGAGCGGATCACGCCGGCGTTGATCTTCAGGAGGTCGTCCCGGCTCATGCCCGGCTTGCGAGCAACGCCAGCCGTCACGATGAAGATGTCCGACCCCGCCGCCTCGTCGTAGCCATTGCTCCCGGTCACCCGGGAGTCGCAGCCCTCGATGGGAGCGCTCTCCCACTGGTCGAGCGCTTTCCCTTGAGGAATCCCTTCGGCGATGTCGATGAGGATGACCTCGCGGGCGAGTTCCTTTTGGGCGAGCAACTGCGAGCAAGTGGCGCCGACATGGCCGGCGCCGACGACGGTGATCTTCTTGGCACTCATGGGAGACTTCTACTCCGACGGCAGGGTTTTGGGGAGATCGAGCGACCGGGGGTGCGGCCGTACGTGTGGAGTATAACGACCTACTTGTGCAGGTCTACCCGCCGGTCTGGGAGAGCGCGACCAGCCCGCCCGACCCCGCAGCGCTACCCTGGATCAGGTAGTGGCGCTCCGGCTTGATGCGGAGCGTTTCTTCGATCAAGGGCCGCAGGTCGGCGCCCTCGCGCAGCGGGTCGCGGAGGTTGGTTTCGATGTCTCCGAACAGGCACGGGCGCAACATCCCCGAGGCCGTGAGCCGCATTCGGTTGCACCGGTCGCAGTAGTTGTGGCTCATGGGGGTGATGACGCCGACGGTGCCAGGCGCGCCCGGAAAGCGGTAGTAGGTGGCCGGCCCATTCCCGAACGGACCCTCGACCGCCTCCAACTCCTCGATCGCGCGCACTCGTCTGAGCGCATCGGCGCACGACACGAAGCTGTTCGCGCTCAAGTCGAGGTTGGCCCCGGTCGGCATCAACTCGATGAAACGAACGTGCCAAGGGCGCTCGCGCGAAATGCGCGCGAAGTCTTCGATTTCGTCGTCGTTCTGCCCACGGATGAGAACCACGTTGATCTTGAGTGGCGCGAAGCCGACCTCCTCGGCCGCATCGAGACCCTCCATGATCTTCGTGTACGAGCCCGGTCGGCGCGAGATCGCATCCACGCGATCCGCCTTTAGAGAGTCCAGCGAAATATTGAGGCGCTGGATGCCGGCCTGTTTCAACTTCTCTGCTTGATCGGCGAGCAGCACGGCATTCGTCGACAGGGACAGGTCCTCAATCTCGGGCACAGCGGCGATCATGCGAACGAGGTCGTCCAGATCGCGCCGAACCAATGGCTCCCCACCGGTGATCCGGACGCGCTGAAGCCCCATTCCGGCCATCTCGCGCACGACGCGCGCGATCTCTTCGTATGAGAGAATCTCTTCCCGCTTGAGCCACGGCAGGCCTTCGAGCGGCATGCAGTACACGCATCGCAGGTTGCACTTGTCGGTTACGGAGACCCGCAGGTACTTGACGGTGCGTCCGAACTGGTCCTTCACGCGCTCCCCCCTTCCCAGGCGGCGGTCGACACGGTGGGTGAAGCCGCGCGAGGCGGCACGGTGCCTTCGACCCACTCGGACGCACCGTCCACATAGTGTTCCTTCTTCCAAACCGGAAGCCGCTGCTTGATCTGCTCGATCACGTACCGCGAGGCGTCGAACGCCTCTGCGCGGTGTGGGCTCGAGACCGCGATCGCCACGCTCACCTCTCCGATGCCCAGCTCCCCGAACCGGTGTACGACTGCGACACGATCCGTCCCGAGCCGCTGTGCCGCCTCTTCGGCGATCGCCTGCAAGACCTCCCCGGCCATGTCGGCGTATGCGTCGTATCGCATCCCAGAGACGGGACGCTCGTCGGCGTGATCTCGCACGACGCCCAAGAAGAGCAGTGCCGCCCCGTCTTCATCCGAGCCAACTCGAGCGAGGACCTCCACCGGATCGATGACATCGGCTACAACACGCGCGAAGATCAACGTCAGCCGCCCGCCACAGGTGGAATGAACGCGACCTCGTCCCCTGAATCCAGCGGCTCACTCATCAACGCATAAGCGCGGTTCACGGCGACGGCAGGCTGCTCGGGCAAGAGATCGAACGGAGAGCCCCGGCCCCTCAGCTCCGCGACGAGATCCGCGACGGTCGCACCCTGGGCGAGCTCCACCATGAGCTCGGAAAGCCCGAGTCGATCACGGTAGGCGGCGAAAAAGAGTGTGCGGACAGGAACGGACATGGAGCCCTTCGGAGAAGTTCGTTGTGCCGGATCGGTTGAGCTTGGGAGACCCCGCGGGCTACGTCAACGTTCCGGCGAGAACCTGCCCTCCCATGACCCGTCCAGCGGACCCGGAGCAGAAAGCGAATTCCCGTCTCGGATCGGCCCGCGACCACTGCCGGAACGCCCGCCACTGCGGCCGCTCTGACCACCGCGGATTCGCTGGAGCCGCTCACCCAGTAGGGCTCGCATCGAGACGTAGTGCAGGACCTGGACGGGTGTCAGGATCTCGAGCAGCGCTTCCTGTTCGGCCTGGTACAACTCGGCCTCCTGCATCCGTAGGGCGGCCATGCGCTGCAGCAGTTCCGCCGCTTCGTTCTGATCCTGTCCACGGTCGAGCCTCAGCTCCTCCACGCGCCGCCTCAGGCCCCGCTGTTCGCGAGCGAGTTGCCGACGCTGCCCAACGAATTGCTCGACGACCGTGGAGAGGCGGGCGTCGTCCTCCTCGCTGAGTCCAAGCCGCTCGCGCATCATCTCGGCCATGCGGGCGCGAACGCGCATCTCTAGTTGAGCCCGCTCGGCGCTCATCCCTCTGCGGCCCATGGCCGGTCCCCGCTGCGCCTGCAGCGGCACGACCGCGAGGAGCGAGAGCATCAGCGACAAGAAGAATCCCGACTTGGCCAGCCTCGAAGCACTCACGCCCCTCCTCCCGCTCCACTCACGTTCAATTCGTCCAGGAACTGCAGTAGCGCCTCGTCGCTCAAGGCATCGAGGTCCGGAGCGCCCGCGATGAGGCCGTCATCACTCAGCCACGCGTCGCCGTCCTCGATCTCAAAAGCGTAGCCCGGAACCGCCGATTCGACCTGTTCCAAACCATTCGAAGACATTCCGATGCCGAGAGCGAGCGCCGCGACCGCGGCCGCGCTGATACCCCACCACGGACGATGCACGTGGGCGCGGTCGCTACGCACGGCGGCCCAGACCGTTCGGGCGAGGCCCGCTGGTACCTCGGCTCGTGAAGCAAGAATGAGCATGGCGAGATCCAGCTCGGCCCGGCACTCGGAGCAGTCCGCCAGGTGCGACCGCACCGAGGTGGCCTCGAGCGGGGCGAGTCGTCCGCTCGCATATTCGGGAATCCAATCCCGTACCGTTTCACATGTCGCGTTGCTCATTGCATCAACTCCCTGAGCCGTCGGATCCCATGAAAGTAGTTCACGCGAGCAGCCCCCTCGCTGGATCCTATGACTTCGCCGATCTCCTTGAAGCTCAGCCCCTGTTCTATCCTGAGTGTAACGGAGAGCTTTTGCTTCTCCGGTAGCCGTTCAAGCATCTTTCGCGCCCGCACCGCCTCCTGCCCATCCACCGCTTCTTCATCCGGCGCTTTCTGTTCCGATCGCACCGGCCCTGCATCCTCCAGCGCCGTCTCTTTCCGCCGCCCTCTCTTTCGCAAAGCGCCTCTTGCCTGGTTGCCCGCGATGGTCAGGACCCAAGTTCTGAAAGACGAGTCGCCCCGAAAGCCACCGAGAGCACGAAACGCCTTGATGAACGCGTCCTGCACCACGTCCTGCGCGGCATCAGCATCCTGCAGCATGGAAAACGCCACCCGGTATGCCGCCCCGTGGTGTCGCTCCACCAAGTCGCTGAGGGCCGCGTCGTCCCCGGCGCGCGCCCTTTCGACCAGTTCCTCGTCGGAAAGAATCGCGTCCGACCGTTCGTCGCCCCTCACCGAACGTCAGACGCTGATGCGCCCACAAACGTTAAATGCGGATCGAGGGGGGCGAACCAGACGCAGGCCGCAGGCTGCTCAGCCGGAAACTTCGTCCAGCTTGGCGACCCGGCCACGGAGATGCTTCGAGGGCTTGAACACCGGGACCGACCGCGAGGGGACATCGACGGGGTCACCCGTGCGAGGATTACGCGCCACCCGCGTCTTCCGCTTTCGCACGTTGAAGGTGCCGAAGCCACGGATCTCGATATTCTCACCGTTCGCGAGCGCGAGTTTCACGGCATTCAGAAAGCCCTCCACGACGAGTGCGCAGTCCTTCTTGGTGATGCCGGGGCCGATCGCTTCAGCCACCTGCTCGACCAAGTCCGCCTTCGTCATGCTGCCTCCAGAGGAGCGTCTTCGGGTGGGCTTTCGAATCCAGCCTTCTCGCCGGAGGCAACCACGGTAACGACGGTCATGGGCGACCGCAAGGTGACGGGAATCGTTGCGACGAACGGACTTAGGTCCGCGGACAACGTCAGGCCGGAACGCGTCACCGGTCTTCCATGAGCCTGAGGAAGCGGTCGAAAAGATACCGACTGTCGTGAGGGCCGGGCGCTGCCTCCGGATGGTACTGGACCGCCAGCACAGGGTATTCGCGGTGTTCGACGCCCTCGACGGTCAGGTCGTACAGGTTGAGGTGCGTGAGCCGCAGCCCGGGGGCGCCGGGAATCTCGTCCCCTTCACCCCCCCTCACGGCGAAACCGTGGTTCTGAGAGGTGATCTCCACGGTCTGCGTGTCGAGGTTCTTCACCGGGTGGTTTCCACCGTGGTGCCCGAACGGAAGCTTGAAGGTCGAGGCCCCGAACGCTCGACAGATGAGCTGATGTCCAAGGCAGATCCCGAAGACGGGCACGTCGGCCTTCGCGAGCCCGAGGATGGCAGCCTCGGCCTTCTCGACCGCCGCCGGATCACCCGGCCCATTCGAGACGTACAGGCCGTCGGGCGGATCGCTCAGAATCTCTTCCGGCGGCGTGTCCGCAGGAAGGACGGTCACCCGGCACCCGCGTTCCGCGAGCAGCCTCGGCGAGTGGGCCTTCACGCCGAAATCGTAGGCGATCACGTGAAAACGCTCCTCCCCTACCGCGGGAACCGTGTACGGCTCCTCGGTCGAGACCCCGCAAGCGAGGTCGAGTCCTTCCATGAGCGGGTGCGCGCGCACCTTCGCCATCACGTCCTGTTCGGACCGCCCCGACGGGGCGATGGCTCCACGCATCGCCCCCTTGGAACGGATGTGGCGCGTAAGCGCACGCGTGTCCAGGTCGGCGATCCCGGTGATGCCGTGCTGCTTCAGGTAGGCATCCAGGCCGCCCTCGGAGCGCCAGTTGGAGTGGAGCCGCGAGGCCTCACGCACGATGAAGCCCGACACTTGGGGAACGGGAGACTCCCGGTCCTCGGAGTTGACGCCGTAGTTTCCGATGAGCGGATACGTCATCGTGACTAGCTGGCCCGTGTACGACGGATCGGTCAGAACCTCCTGATACCCGGTCATGCAGGTGTTGAAGACCACCTCGCCCAAGGCGAGGTCGGCAGCGCCCACGAGCTCGCCGTCGAAGCGGCGGCCGTCTTCCAGCAGTAGGTAGGCTGTCGTTTCCAGGGAGTCCTCTCGGCCAAGTTCGATGCGTCGTGGTGCAAAGCTACCCAGGGTCATGTTGAGCCGCTACTCGCGCCGAGAAGGGTCGCACCACGTGGGCGGAAACCTGGGGGAAAGCGAAAGGGCCCAAACCGTAGTTGCCTACGATCGGGCCCTCTCTAACCGAGGGACTCTTCTGGTCGCTTCACGTTGCGTCCATCAGCTTCCCTACCGCGCTGTCGGATCCTGGCCTTGCTTGGGTCCGCCTTCGTGCCGGCGGCCAGGCCTCTCTCCATTCACCCTCGTATTGTCGCGCGGTCGCGACCGAGAGCGCCCCTTCGCTTTCAGGGCTTCCGATGGGGGCCAGCGACCTCCCCCACCTGGCTCCCCGGAAATCCCAAGTTCCGGCTTGCCCCGCCACCGCTGCACCGTCGCGCCCGGCAACTCGCTCTTCAGACTCACCGTCGGGATGACCAACGCCATCGTCTTCGATGATCCGCATCTGAATTGCGAAGAATAGATACCGATTCCCTGGGGTGATCGCAAGGGTACGCGTGAGAAACACCTGGTCATCTAGACACGACGCCTTAACCGTATATTTCACAACGCCTTACGTCATACAACAAATGTTTTTCGAGGTTTGTCCAAGTCCTTGGATAAACATTTGAATACAGGAACATTCTTTCCTAAACAGACGGGGTTCTGCAACCAGGAAGTGGTAAAAGCTCTCCCGAAATTTAGGGATTCAGGGCCTGATCGACGGCGGTGCTTTGTTGCCTAGGCGACGAGAATATCGTGCAAAAAGACCTCGGAGAAGCGATCTACGAGTGAATCCGATGCTTCCGCCATACTCACCCGGCGGTTCAACTCCCGCTCGAGGGAGGTCACCTCGCGGTCGGCGATGCCGCACGGCACGATCGTGCCGAAATAGTCGAGGTCGGTCGACACGTTGAGTGCCACGCCGTGGGAGGTGATCCATCCAGAGGACACCCGGATGCCGATCGCGGCGAGCTTCCCCAGCTCGGTCCACACGCCGGTTTGTCCCTCGCTGCGCCTGCCCTGGATCCCGAAGGACGACGCCACATCGATCAGGACGCTTTCCAGATCCCGTAGGTAGCGGTGCAGGTCCTTGCGGTCGGGCTTGAGGTCGAGAATGGGGTACGCGACCAGCTGCCCGGGCCCGTGATAGGTCACGTCACCGCCCCTCCCCGCCTCGAAGAGCCCGACGCCGAGGCGATCACGCTCGGACTGGTCCGCCAGGACATGCGCGGGATCGGAGCTCGAGCCGAGCGTGATGACGTGTGGGTGCTCCAGAAGAAGAAGTGTGTCGGGGATTCCCCCGTCGCGCCGCTCCGCGACCAACCGCGCCTGGAGCTCGAGGCCCTCAGAATACGGAACGAGCCCGAGCTTCCGCACCGCCAAGGGCCTACGCTGCGCGCTCACCGCACCCGGGTCACGCGTCCTCGGGGAAGCTCTCGAGCATCTCCTTCAAAGCCGAGAGGAACCGCGCGGAGTCCGCGCCGTCCACGATTCGATGATCGTACGCCAGTGAGAAGAGCGACCGCTTCCGAATCGCCATCACGTCCGCGCCGGTCTCGTCGTCGGTGACCACGACGACGCGCTTCTCGATCGCCCCCGTACCGAGGATGGCCGACGTCCCTTTCGGGATGATCGGGAGGCCAACCAGGGTTCCGAGAACCCCCGGGTTGGTGATCGTGAACGTCGCCCCCTGAATCTCGTTCGGCATCAGTTTGCGATCGCGGGCACGCGTCGCCACGTCGATGATCTTGTTGCCGACGCCCACGAGCCCGAGATGGTCGGCGTCGTGCACGACCGGCACGATCAAGCCCGGGTTGAGGTCGACCGCCATGCCGAGATTGACGTTGCCGCGGTAGATCACGTTATTGCCCGATACCGCCGAATTGACGGTCGGGAAGTCCCGCAACACGCGCGAGACGGCCCAGGCGACAAAGGCGGTATAGCTGACCCGCGCACCCTGGGCGGCCCAACGGGCCTTGTTCGCCGATCGGATGCGGTCGACCGACGAGAAATCGATCTCGATGAACGAGTGAACGTGCGGAGCGACGCGCTTGGCCATGACCATGTGCGCCGCGGTGAGACGACGAATCTTGTCCATCGGCTCGACGGTGTCCGCCTGTCGCACCGGGTACTCGGGATGCTGCACCTCACCGTAGAATGCGGCCCATAGGTCCGCGACCGCCGTGGGTGGCGCGGGAGCCGGTGCCGCCACCGGGGCGGGCGCCGCGGGAGCGCCGGCCTCGATAAAGCCCAGGATGTCCTGTTTCGTCACGCGGCCCATATGTCCCGTGCCCGGGACGCTGGCAATGTCCACTCCGTGCTCTTCGGCGATCTTCCGGACAACCGGCGTCGAACGGGTGCGGAGCCGATCTTCGGCGCTCTGCTCTCCATCCGGCCCCGGCTCGGCGGGCGGGGCGGCCGGTGCGGGAGCCGACGTGGAAGAAGCGCTCGCGGGCGCTTCTTCGGGAGCAGGTGCCGCGGCACCACCAGGAGCCGGGGCAGTCGCAGCCGCTGCGCCACCTTCGGGGTCGATGAACGCCACCACCGTACCGACCTCGACCGTTGCACCTTCTTCGACGGCGATCTCTACCAAGGTTCCCGACGCCGGGGCCGGGATCTCCGCGTCGACCTTGTCGGTCGAGATCTCCAAAATGGCTTCGTCGCGCTCGACGACGTCGCCGAGCTGCTTGAGCCACTTCGAGACCGTGCCCTCGGCGATCGACTCGCCCATTTGGGGCATCGGGACTTCAATGCGAGCCACGATCGATCACTCCGCTCTAATCGTAATTGGAATCGTGCCTGGAACTGTCTGGGGTCGCGCCTGGACTCCGTTCAATACGCCGCAAGATAGCGCAGCGCCTTCACTACGTCGTCCGTCTGGGGCAGGAAGTAGTCCTCCAGCGAGCCCGAATACGGCACCGGCGAATCGATCGCCGTCACTCGCAGAATCGGAGCATCCAGCCACTCGAAGGCCTTTTCGCTGACGCGGATCGCGATTTCGCCCGCGATACCTCCCGTACGTGTGTCCTCATGCACCACGAGCAGCTTTCCTGTCCGCTTCACGCTCTCGACGATCGTATCCTCGTCCAGCGGGAGCAGCGTGCGCAGATCGATGACCTCCACGCCCACCCCCTCGCCATCGAGCACGCGAGCGGCCTCCACCGACTTGTGGACCATGGCGCCATACGTGGCGATCGTGACATCCTTCCCCTCGAGCACCGTGCGAGCCTCCCCAAGCGGGACGACATAATCCTCTGCGGGGAGAACCTCACGCAGCGACGGAGCACGGTAGAGCCCTTTGTGCTCCTCGAAGATGACAGGATTATCGTCGCGAATCGCCGCTTTTATGAGGCCTTTCGCGTCGTAGGGTGTGCTCGGATACACGATCTTTAGGCCGGGCGTGTGGAAAAACGCCATCTCCACGTTCTGCGAGTGGAACGGCCCGCCTCGGTTCCCACCGCCGACCGGACCTCGAATCACCAGCGGCATCGGTCCCGCGCCACGGTAGAGCGAGGTCGCGATGTAGTTGGTAAGTACGTCGTACGCGGGCGAAATGAAGTCCATGAACTGAATCTCCACCACGGGACGCAAACCCATGTGGGCGGCCCCGGCCGCAGCACCCGTGAAGCCGCCCTCGGCGATGGGCGTATCGATCACGCGTCGATCGCCGAACGCCTCCAGGAAACCCTTTGTGAGCTTGAACGCGCCACCGTACGTGCCGATGTCTTCACCCATCAGGAACACGCGATCGTCCCTGACCATCTCTTCGTACAGGCCCTCGCTGATGGCCTCCAGCAACGTCACCTCTTCACCCCGCGCGGTCTTCTGCAGATGCTCAGGGACGGCTTGGTTCATATCTCGCCTCTAGGCGGTGTGCGGGTCGGGCGTGGCAGCCCGCGTCCAGGGGTGGGGAGTCACCACGTCGGTGTACACGTCGTCAACGGCGTCGGGCCCCTCGGGATCGGGCTCGCCGATCGCGATCTCAGCGGCCGCCTTGCAACGCTCTTCTATGTCATCGCGAATCGACCGCAGTTCAGCCTCCGTGGCCCATTCGTGGTCGAGAAGGCGAGCGTGAAAGAGATCGATAGGATCACGGGCTTCCCACTCGGCGATGACCGCCGGGTCCACGTACTCCTGAGCATCGTGTTGTGCGTGGCCGAGTCGTCGGAAGTAGCGGAGCTCGACCATTTGAGCCCCCTCCCCGGAGCGCGCCTTCGCGGCGGCTCGGGAGACAGCCTCGTACACGGCTACTACGTCGGTGCCATCGACCGACTCTGCTCCGATGCCGTAGCCCGGGGCCTTTTCCGTGAAGCTCTTCACGCGGGTGTTCTTGGCGGTCGGGCTCGAGAACGCCCACTGGTTCGCCTCGACCATCAGGATGAGCGGGCAGCGCTGCACCGCGGCGAAGTTCAGCCCCTCGTGCCACGCCCCGGTCGAAGACGCCCCGTCCCCGTAGAAGACCATGCCCACGCGATCTTCGGCGCGCAGATTGAAGGAGAGCGTGATTCCCGCCATTACCTCGAGCATGGTGCCGAGCGGCGAGACCGGTCCCACGAGTCCCTTCTGGTAGTCGACCCAATGCACGTTGGCCTCACGACCCTTGGTGGGGCCGGTGGCGCGCGCCATGTACTGGCGGAAGAAGTCGACCAACTCTCCGCCGAAAAGAAACAGCGCCCCCGCCGCGCGCACGGTCGGCGCCAAAAAGTCCCCGGTACCATCCGAGCGACGCTGAAGCGCGAAGGCCGCGCCCACGGCGCCGGCTTCCTGCCCTAGAGACCGATAGAGGCCACCGGTGACATGACCCTGCTTCTGGAGGATCTCGAGACGCTCTTCGGCCGCCCGCGTGAGCCGAAGGGCCCCATACAACTCGAGGAGTTGATCGCGGTCGAGCCCAGAAGGGAAATCGTCAGCCACGGCTCAAGGAGTCGATAGTGTGGAGTGGGCGCGCCGGCCACCGGTTGAGGTCGGGGGACTCAGTTCCCTGAATTGCCTGGATCTGACGCGGCCCCGGGGTCCGTATTTCCAGTCCCCGCTCCCTCTGCGGTCGCGGGCTGAGTGCCCAGTCCGGGCAGGACCGGCGCTGGCGCGGCTGTCGTGGGGGCCTCGACCTGGATCACGGAAGACGGCTGACGGGCGCGAGACGACATGATCGACAGCACGAGTGCCAGGATCATGAAGGCGGCCCCGGTGATCCACGTCGTACGCGTCAGCACCGTCGTGGCCTGACGACCACCGAGGATGCCTTCGGTCATGGCGGCACCACCACCGACGGCGGCCAGCCCCCCACCCTTGCCCGACTGGAGGAGGATGACGACCGACATGAAGATGCCGTCCAAGACGAGGACGGCGAGCAGAAATCCGTACATCTTTCTTACTAATCCCTTCGAAGTGAGGGGTTAAACGTCGATGAGGTCGAAGAGGGTGTCAACGGCTCAGCCGCCCCCGGCTGATGCGATCTGGGCGAAGGAAGCTGGATCCAGGCTGGCACCGCCGACCAATACCCCGTCCACATCTGCCGCAGCGAGTAGATCGGCGGCATTTTGCGGCTTCACCGATCCGCCGTAGAGGATGGGAGTGCGCACTGCCGCGGCAAAGCCCAACACGGATTCCAGTCGTGTCCTGAGGGTCCTGTGAGCGCGTGCGGCGTCGTCGGGCGTGGCCGTCTCTCCCGTGCCGATAGCCCACACCGGCTCGTACGCGATCAAGAGCCGCCCGTTCTGCTCCCCTGCGCCTTCCATGGCCCCCAGGGCCGCGTCCAACTGCTTCAGGATGACCTCGGCGACCCGCCCGTCCCTCCGCTCCCCCAGCGTCTCTCCGACGCACACGACCGGAGTCAGACCGTGCCTGCAGCCGGCCTGGATCTTCAGGGCGACCTCGTCGTTGGTTTCGCCGAACACATGCCGCCGCTCGGAGTGACCGATGAGCACGTGGCTGGCCCCGGCCTCCTTCGCCATCAGCGCCGAGGTCTCACCGGTGAACGCGCCTTGGTCCTCCCAGTGGATGTTTTGCACGCCTAGTTGGATGCGAGGGTCGCGGTCGGCGCACTCCGACGCCAGCTGCAAGGAGACCGTGGGCGGAAACAACAACAGCTCGTTCTTCGCAGCACCCTCGTCCAGCCGCAGCTCAGCGAAGAAGGAGCGGGTCCGCGCGGCACCCATGTGCATCTTCCAGTTGCCCGCAATTACCGCCATGCCACTACTCCCTGTCGCTGAGTGAGTCGAGCCCGGGCAGCGCCGCCCCGGCCAAAAGGACGAGCGAGGCGCCACCACCGGTCGACACGTGGCTCAGCCGCTCGGCGACCCCCGCCTGCTCGGCCGCCACCGCGGAATGCCCTCCTCCTACAACGCCGAGTGCTCCGTCGTCGCAAGCTTCCGCGACCGCATGAGCCACCTCCACCGTGCCGCGAGAGAACGGCACCATCTCGGACACTCCCATGGGGCCATTCCACACTACGGTGCGCGCGCCACTCACGATGCCGTGGAACAGGTCACGGGTCTCGCTGCCGATGTCGCCGATGTGATCGCCCTTGTGGACGTCGGTCCGCCCAACCAAGCGTGTCGTCGCCTCGGGGGTGATCTCGTCCGCCACCACACAGTCGGTCGGCAGAACGAGCTTGTGCCCGGCGGTGGCGATCAACTCCGCCGCCATCGCGATGCGGTCTTCTTCGACCAGTGAGTCACCCGTACCGAGCCCCATGGCTCTGAAGAACGTGTTCGCCATCGCCCCCCCGACGAGCAGGCGATCCACACGGGGTAGCAATGCCTCGACCACGTCGATCTTCCCCGAGATCTTGGCTCCGCCCAGGATCGCGACAAAGGGTCGCTCGGGATTCTCGAGTGCGTTCCCGAGGTACTCGACCTCCCGGGCCATCAGTAGCCCGGCCACCGCCTCGCCCCCGCGCTCCCTGACCGCCTCCGCCAGACCGGACGTCGAGGCGTGCTCCCGATGAGCGGCCCCGAAAGCGTCATTCACGAACAGATCGGTCAATCCCGCCCAGGTAGCCGAGAGCTCGGGGTCGTCCGCCGTCTCACCGGCGAAAAAGCGCGTATTCTCGAGCAAGGCGATCTCTCCGTCACTGAGCGCCCCCACGGCCTCCTCACCACCTTCGCCCACGGCCTCCCGTACGAAGGTCACGTGCGTGCCGAGCAACCGGCTTAGATGCTCGGCCACGGGCGCGAGCGAGAATTCCGGGTTCGGCAGCCCTTTGGGCCGGCCCATGTGGGACAGCACCACCGTGCGGGCGCCCGACCCCTGGAGCATCCTGAGCGTGGGCAGCGACGCCTGGATGCGCTGGTCGTCGGTAACGCGGCCGGCCTCCAGTTGCACGTTGAGATCCGTACGGACCAGCACCGTGCGGCCGCGCAGAGTCGCCAAGTCGAGGTCGGCGAGCGTTTTCTTCATGGAAGTGAGGTGCGGGTGGACCTAGGAGG
>JAYZBT010000333.1:0-4094 GCA_036338615.1 Gemmatimonadota bacterium | reverse complement strand
AGAGTTGCGGCCGGAGTCTCAGCAGCGGGCACACCGAGTCTTCGAGGCTCAGACTGCGCACTTCCGGGAGCAGTTCGGCCCGGTGCTCGAGCACGGAGTCAGGCGAGGCGTGCTCATGCGGAATGCGGACACTCCGTCCCCGCCCGGCGCCCTCGAGGTGTACGAGCTCGCCCGGCCCGCACCCCGCGCTCTGCGGCGCAGGTGGCGTTGGTACTTCGTGAAGTCGAAGGCTCGCTCGACCATGCGCTGGTTGAAGCACATGGCGACCTTCGCCAACTGGCTCCCCTATCTGGTGCGGAAGGTCGAGCGCCATCGTGGAGAGCACATTGAGCTCACGCGGCTCGAAAAACGACTGCCGCTTATATTCCTTTGGCCGCGCGCCATCAAGGTGTTGCTCACGCGGCCCCGCAAAGAACTCTCTTCATGAACACGGATGGCGCGACGGGCCTGGTCGTCCTGATCGCGGTGCTCGGATTCGCCCTGGCCACAATGCTTGTCTACGCGTTGAGCGCCGCACGCGTGGCTCCCGATCCTCACGAAATGGCGGACCGAGGTAGCTTCGTGCTCGGTGGCTTCGCGCGATCCTGGTTCTATTGGTTCATCGGGCCCCTCGTGCGTATGTCCCTCGCCCTGAAGATCTCGCCTACGTTCTTCAACCTGCTCGGGGCGGCTCTCGGGATCGGGGCTGGCGTCGCGTTCGCCACGGGGCACCTGACTCTCGGGGGTTGGGGCGTACTGCTCGGGGGCGCCGCCGATGTCTTCGATGGACGCATCGCCCGGGCCCGCGGCATGGCGAGCGACCGCGGGGCGTTTCTGGATGCTACGTTGGATCGGTTTGCGGAAGTCGGCGCCTTCGTGGGGCTGGCCGTCCTATTCCGGGGGTCGGCTCCAGCCCTCGCCCTCGTCGTGACGGCCTTGGGAGGCTCCCTACTCGTCAGCTATGCCCGGGCCCGCGGCGAGAGCCTGGGTGTCTCTTGTAAACTGGGCATCATGCAGCGGGCCGAACGGCTGCTGCTCGTCGGCCTAGGTGGGCTGCTCGATCCAGCGCTGACATCGTGGGTGGCATGGGAGGCGGGCTCCCTGCTGCTCGGCGTACTCGGCCTCGTGGCTGTCGGGACCGTCGGTACGGCGATCTTCCGGACTGTCTGGATCGCGCGTCGCCTTCCGTAACACCCAGTCGGACTGGTAGTTAGGGCGGTCCATCCCACACTCTTCCTCGCGTTTCCCACGCGAATTACGTAGAGCCCCTGTCCATCTACGTAATCGTACGTATCCGCTACGTCACAATGCGTACGGCCCCCGGACGGCCCAGGAGCCATCCTGCCATCCCTAGCCGAGAACCTCGAGCACCTATGGAGATCTTCACGATGTGGCCGGTTACCGACCGCACTGTCCGCCCGAAGGGTCCAAGAAGCGCCAACAACACAGCCCCGAACCGTCGTGGTGAGAGGAATACCCGTATGGGGTCGCTCCCCGAGGAATCCCACCTCGATGATCGCCGCACGAGTCTTCCTGCTACCGTGCGGCGCATCGCGCTCCCAAACAGGCCGGGCTATCGACTCGGTTCCGGCGAGCATCGCCCTCCTTTCCGCAGGAGGTGGGCCTGATGCGGGTGGCGCACCTTTCGGGCGGCTTGCTATCGGGGGTGCCCCGGCCACTCGGTAGCGGCGCGCCCGTCTTTCTTTGCCTGGGAACTCCCGGTGCGTTCGCCGTTTGACTGAAGTCTGCCCGCCTTTGTAATTTCCAGGATCGTTCGACTGGAAGGAGAGTGTACGAAATGCGATCAAGAACCGCCCAACAGGGGTCAGCGGTCGGTCTGGCGTTGCCAGTCCTAGCCGTCCTGATGTTCTCGTCACCAGCACCTGCGCAATCGCAGCAGGGCGCTGCCGATATGGCTGAGGTGACATTCACCCGCGACATCGCGCCGATTCTTCAGCGGAGCTGCGTGCGTTGCCATCGCCCCGGTGGCGTCGCGCCGATGTCCCTCGTCGAGTACGACGACGTACAGCCTCACGCGATGCGGATCATGCGCCGCACGGGAATCCGTGACCGGATGGGCGCGATGCCTCCCTGGTATGTCGAGAAGGACATCGGCATCCAGCACTATAAGGACGACCCGTCTCTAAGCACGGAAGAGATCGCTCAGATCGCGTCCTGGGCCCGCGGCGGCACGCCGATGGGCGATCCAGCCGACATGCCGGCGCCCCTCGAGTTCAGCGACGACGTAGGGTGGACCCTGGGTGAGCCGGACCTGATCGTCTCCACCGAGGAATTCCTCGTCAAAGGCGATGATCCCGACTGGTGGGGCGACATCAAGAGCGTTCCGACCGGGCTCACTGAAGACCGTTATGTGGCCTCGGTCGAGATCCGTGAAATCAATGATGTCCGTGAGAACGGCGAGTCCGACCGCGAGACCGTCGGTGGCCTGTACGTCTTCCACCATATGGTCTACAGCACGCGGGTGCTCGACGCCCCGACCTCTCGCGGCACCACCTGGCCCGTTCACGAGGTCGGTCGCAACGCGGACATCTTCGACCCTGAGGGAGCCCGGCTCCTCAAGGCCGGCTCCAGCCTGGTGTCGAACTCCACGCACCTCCACTCGAACGGGAGCGATACACGGGCACACCTCGAGGTGGGATTCCGGTTCCACCCGAAGGACTACGAGCCCAAGTACCGCGAGGCGCCCTTCTTCCTGGGCAGCGGCTCCGATATCGACATCAAGGCTGGGGAGAAGGACCAGGAGTTGCACGCGTACACAGTGCTGCAACGGCCCACCAAGATCGTAACCTTCGAGCCCCATCTGCACGCGCCCGGGGACCGGATGTGCCTGGAGGCGATATGGGGCTTCAACGTCGAGACGCTGTCCTGTGTCGGCTATGACCACAACTGGGTACGCGGTTACACGTTCGAGGACGACTACCAGCCGTTGCTGCCGTCGGGGACGATCCTGCACATCATCGGGTACATGAACAACACCGACCAGAACAGGAACATTCCTGATGCCCGGAACTGGCAGGGGGCGGGCAACCGCTCGGTGGCGAACATGTTCATCGATCTGGGAATGCGTTTGTCGATGTCCGAGGAGCAGTTCCAGGAGGAGATGGCCCTACGCAGGGAGAGGCTGAATCTCACGGTCAACGATCACGTGATCGGCTGTCCGCTGTGTCTCGTGATTCCTCAGCCTTCAAGATGATGAACCGTCACAGGTCGTTCGCGGCGAGAACCGCCGTAGGCTTGTGCGCGTGCTCGGCGGCGGTTCTGATGTTCGCGAGTCAGCCGGCGCAGGCGCAACTCGGGTATCAAACAGGGCAGAACGTCTCTCCGGCCTACGAGGGTTGGATTCCGAACGATGACGGTTCGTTCAGCCTCGTATTCGGGTACATCAACCGGAACTGGCAGGAAGAAATCAACGTGCCCGTGGGATCGGACAACCTGATCTCTCCCGGACCCATGGATCAGGGACAGGCGACGCACTTTCTGCCGCGCCGGAACCGCTACACGTTCATGGTCCGTGTGCCGGCAGACTTCGGCGACCAGGAGTTGGACTGGACGTTGACGACACAAGGACAAACCGAGCACGCGTATGGGTCTCTGCGTATGGACTACAAGCTGGACAATGTCGTGATCGCTTCCGAGACCGGGGCCCTCGGCATCGGCGCAAGCAATGCCGCGATCCGAGCGAACACACCACCGGTTCTCACGATCGAGGGTGAGAACGTGCGCCGGGTGGGTGTCGGCGAAACCGTGACGCTCGTGGCGACGGTCGTCGATGACAGCATGGAGGACGCTATGCGGAGGCAGAAAGCGAGAGCCGCCGCGGCTGCCGTGTCCCCGCGAGAGGGCCCGCCGAAGTTGAGTGCCCGGCAGCTCAACCCTCCCATCCGTATCACGGTGAACAAGGTCAGGGGGTTGCACCTGTCCTGGTTCGTCTTTCGGGGTGAAGGCGACGTGTCGTTCGAGCCTCCTCAGGTCAAGACCTGGGAGGACACTCGTTTCGGTGCGAATTCTCCCTGGGCACCGCTGTGGAGCGCACCGACCATCCCGGACGAGGGTCGATGGGAGGTGCAGGTGTCATTCGATCGCCCGGGCACGTA
>JAYZBT010000332.1:0-8253 GCA_036338615.1 Gemmatimonadota bacterium | reverse complement strand
ATGTTCTGCGGCAACGGGGGCTCTGCGGCGGACGCTCAGCATCTGGCCACGGAGTACGTGGTGCGTTTTGCGCGAGAGCGCCGAGCTCTGGCGGCCCTGGCGCTCACGACCGACACGTCTCTGTTGACCGCGGGCGCCAATGACTATGGCTTCGATACGATCTTCTCTCGCCAGATCGAGGCGTTGGGACAGGCGGGGGACCTGCTGATTCTGCACTCGACCAGCGGAGAGTCCGACAACCTCCTGGCCGCCGCGGCGGCCGCGCGGCGGATCGGCATCTCGACCGCCGCGCTGTTGGCCAAGGGTGGAGGGCGGCTCGGGGAGTGTGTCGACATGGCTTTGGTGGTGCCGACCGACTCTACAGCCCGCGCCCAGGAACTCCATCTCGCGATCGGACACGTCGTGTGTGATCTCGTCGACGCGGCAATCGCACGAGACGACTGATACCAGGGTGCCGCGCTTGCGTGCGGTGTTCAAGGGAGCGAGGGCTGCAAAGGCATGAACGACTTGATCGACCTGACGGGTAAGACGGCTCTGGTCACTGGGGGCTCCCGCGGTGTGGGGCGCGCCACCGCGTTATTGCTCGCACGAGCGGGCGCGTCCGTTGGCATCGCTTTCAGGAGCCGGCGGGCTGATGCCGATGCGGTGGTGACCGAGCTCGAAGGACTCGGCGTCCGGGCTTGGGCGCAGCAGGGTGATCTCGCGAAGCCCGAGGACGCATCAGCGTTGTTCGCCAGGGCGGCGGAGGAGTTCGAGGGCCTCGACATCTTCATCGGCAACCACGGGGTGTGGCCGCCGGTGGACACACCGGTGGCCGAGATGACCGACGACCAGTGGCACGCTACGATGGCCGCCAACCTGCATTCGGTCTTCTACACCTGCAGGGCGGCCGCTCGGGCCCTCCGTGAAGACGGCCGCCTGGTTCTTGTGGGCAGCACCGCGGGCCAACGGGGGGAGGCCTATCACGCCGACTATGCGTCGAGCAAAGGTGCGATGATCTCGTTCGTGAAAGGATTCTGCATCGAGCTGGCTCCGCGCGGCATCACGGTCAACTGCGTCGCCCCTGGGTGGATCGACACCGAGATGTCGGCGTCCGCTTATAGGGGTGAGGAGCGAGAGAGCGTCGCCCGAGCGATTCCTATCGGGCGAATTGCCACGGCGGAAGACGTGGCCGGCCCCATCGTCTTCTTGTGCTCGGCTCTCGGGCGCCACATCACGGGTGAGATTCTGAACATCAACGGAGGGGCTGTTCTAGTGGGGTGAGCTCGGCTCGACCGTCGGCGCCCCCGGCGGTCCTCTGGATCAGTCGCAAACTCGAGGAAGCGGGTTACGAAACGTGGGCCGTAGGTGGCGCGGTTCGCGACGCATTGTTGCGACGCCCGCCCGGCGACTGGGACATGGCCACCCGCGCCCGTCCTGAGCAGGTCCAGAACCTCTTCCGGCGCACCGTTCCGATCGGGGTCGAGTACGGGACGGTCGGGGTTCTGGCGCGCGACGGCACCATGTACGAGCTCACAACCTTCAGAAAGGACGTCGAGACGGACGGTCGGCACGCATCAGTGGCCTTCGCGGACCGGGTGGAGGACGACCTCGCTCGTCGTGACTTCACGATCAATGCCATCGCATGGCACCCTCTCCGCGAACAGCTGCTGGACCCTTTCGGTGGCGCCGCGGACCTGGAGGCCGGCGTCTTGCGCACGGTCGGCAGCGCCGGAGATCGAATCGCGGAGGATTACCTGCGAGTTCTCCGGGCATTCCGCTTCGCCGGCCGCTTCGGCCTTCAGATCGCGGACGAGACCTGGTCCGCCCTCTGTGGGTCGGTCGCCCACTTGGCGTCGCTTTCCCCCGAGCGCGTACGGGAGGAGCTGATCAAGGTTCTCGAAGTGGATGCGAAACCGTCCGTCGCGCTGGGCCTGTATTCATCGTCGGGCGCGCTGGCCGTCCTGTACCCGGAGTTCTCCACTTTGCAGGCTGCGGCCGGCGGCCGTGACGCCTGGGCCGAGACCTTGGCCGCCGTCGACCACCTTCGGCGGGGACGGCCCCATATGCGCCTCGCCCAACTTCTCTGGGGGCTCGAACCCGCGGCGGTTGTCCTGATTCTCACAAGGCTGCGCTTTTCCAACGCGCAGGTCGACGAGGTGGCACGGCGCGCAGGAGCCACCGAGATGCCTCCGGCCGACGGGACCGACGAGAGCTTTCGACGCTGGTTGAGCACGACGGGTCCGGAGCGACTCGCGGCGGTGGCCAGGCTGAGCTTGGCGCGTGCGCGAGCGAACGCTGGAGCCGCAACCGCGGACCCGCTGGGGGCCGGAAATGAAGACGGGTGTGCCGAGGTCGTCGCCTCGTGGCGGCGCGCGCGCGCCGTGCTCGTGTCCGGGGCTGCGTTGTCCGTGGGGGCGCTGGCCCTGAACGGGCGTGACCTGATTCGTTTGGGACTGCGACCGGGCCCGAACTTCGGTCACATCCTGGATGATCTGCTCGACTATGTGCTCGCTGACCCCACACGCAATCGCCCGGAATTGCTCGAGAGCCGAGTGCAGGAACTCGTGGAGAACGCGGATGGCTGATCTCGACCTCTTCCCCGAAGAGCAGGAGCGCGAAGGTGTGAGTCCGGCCCGTGACGCCAACGCACCGCTCGCCGCAAGAATGCGACCGAGGGCGTTGTCGGAGTTCAAAGGTCAGGAGCACCTGCTCGGTGAGGGTCGGGCGATCCGTGCCATGCTGGACCACGGCGCGCCGCAGAGCATGATTCTCTGGGGCCCGCCGGGGAGTGGGAAGACGACGCTGGCTCGGCTCATCGCCGCCGAGGCGGAGGTGACGTTCGTACCCTTCAGCGCCGTGACCGAAGGGATCGCGCGCGTGCGTGACATCATCGCGGAGGCGGGCACGCGACTGCAGGCGACGGGGCGAAAAACGATTCTCTTCTGCGACGAGATTCACCGTTTCAACAAGGCGCAGCAGGACGCGTTCCTGCCTCACGTCGAGGCCGGCACGGTGATCCTCATCGGCGCGACCACGGAGAATCCGTCGTTCGAGATCATCAGGCCGCTGCTCTCGCGCGCGCCGGTGTACGTCTTGAATGCGCTCTCTGCCGAGGAACTGGAGACGATTCTCGAGGACGCGGTCGCTTCTATGGACCGGGGCTTGGGTGGCCTGGGGGTGCGCTTCGAAAAAGACGCTCTCGCGTTCATCGCCGACGCGGCAGACGGAGACGCGCGCCGAGCGCTGGGCGCGGCCGAGGCGGCTGCCCATCTGGTCGGGGAGGGCGGCGCGGTAGACCTATCGGCGGCCCGCGAAGCACTGCAACACCGCTTCGCCACGTACGACAAGGGTGGTGAGCACCACTACAACCTCATCTCGGCGCTCCACAAGGCCGTCCGGGGAAGCGACCCGGACGGGTCGCTCTATTGGCTGGCCCGCATGATCGATGGAGGAGAAGACCCGCTATATATCGCGCGCAGACTCGTGCGCATGGCGTCAGAAGACATCGGCATGGCGGATCCGGCCGCGCTCCAGGTCACGGTGGCCGCTCGGGACGCATACCAGTTTTTGGGCTCACCCGAGGGGGAGTTGGCGCTCGCGGAGGCCACGATCTACCTGGCGACCGCACCCAAATCGAACCGAGCCTACGAGGCATGGTCGGCTGCCTTGGCGCGAGCGCGCGAAACGCCGGGCGAGGGCGTGCCATTGCACATTCGCAACGCTCCAACGGGTCTGATGAAGGATCTCGGGTACGGTGAGGCCTACAAGTACGACCCCGACGCGGACGACGGCGTCGCGGCACAAACGTACCTGCCCGACCGCCTCGCGGGTGAGGTGTTCTACGACCCGGGCCGTTTCGGTTTCGAAAAGACCGTGGCGGAGCGTCTCCAGTGGTGGGCCCAGCGGCGGGTCGAGGCTGTCGCCGACACAGGGGCCGAGGCGGCGGCGTATCGCAGGAACGCGGATCCGAGGACTGACCCAGGCAACGGCTGACCCCCGGCCACAGCTTCTAACCGCGGGACCGCTGGGCTATCATTGGGTTCCCCCGTCTCGGAGGTAGCAGCGTTCCGACTCAGCTCATCGACATGCGCACCCCGGTGGATCGGGCGGTGCTCGTTGGCGCGCCCCAAAGCGAACTGGATGTCCGGTACCTCGACGAACACCTCGAGGAGTTGTCGCGCCTGACGGACACCGCGGGCGGCGAAGTGGTCGGCACGATCACTCAGCGGATCTCGAAACCGCATCCACGCCTTTACGTGGGCAAGGGCAAGGCGGCCGAGCTGCAGTCACTCGTATCCGAGCGCGAGGCCAATCTCGTGATCTTCGACGAGGAACTCAGCCCAGCTCAAGGGAAGGGCCTCGAGGACCTGCTCGACGTGCGCGTGATGGATCGGTCCGAACTGATCCTCGATATTTTCGCGACCCGAGCACGGTCGAAAGAGGCGCGCATGCAGGTGGAGCTCGCTCAGCTCGAGTACCTGCTTCCGCGGCTCCGCCGCATGTGGAGCCATCTCTCTCGCATCCGCGGAGGCATCGGCCTGAGAGGGCCTGGCGAAACCCAGCTCGAAACCGACCGCCGCTTGATCGGGCAGCGAATCGCTGACTTGAAAGGCAAGCTGCGGGACGTGGCCAAGGCGCGCGAGATCCAGCGAAAGTCCAGGGAGGGAAGCTACCGGGCCGCTCTCGTCGGCTATACGAATGCGGGCAAGTCCTCTTTGTTGCGGGCGCTCTCCGGTGCCGACTTGTTGGTCGAGGACCGCCTCTTCGTGACGCTCGACTCTGCGACGCGCAGTGTCGAACTCGGTGCTGGTTACGAGGCATTGTTGACCGACACGGTCGGCTTCATACGCAAGCTCCCGCATCACCTGGTCGCGTCCTTCCGATCGACGCTGGAGGAGGTTCGCGAAGCGGATGTACTGCTGCACGTCATCGATGCGTCGCACCGCGATTGGGAGGAACAGCGGCAGGTGGTGAACGGGGTGCTCACGGATCTCGAGCTCACCGACACCGACAGGATCCTGGTTTTCAACAAGGTCGACCGAATCACACACGGGGAGGAAGAGGCGCTGCGGGCCCGTATCCGCGCCCTGGAGCCCACGCCGGCGGTCTTCGTATCTGCTTTGGACGTCGTCACGCTGGATGCCTTGAGGGAAACGCTGGTGGCGCGCATTCGCGCTCGCTTGTCCGAGGTCCTGGTACGCGTGCCCGTCGAGGATGGACAGACCATCGCGGCGCTCTATCGCGAAGCCGAGATCATCGAGCGCACGGACGAGAACACCGTGGTGCTGCTCACGGCGCGGATTCCGGCGCCGCTCTTGGGTAGGCTGCGCCGCCGTGGGGGCGTAGAGGTGGAACCGGTGAGCTCATGGTGACATCTTCGCCGATGCGCTTTTACCTGAACATCGACCACGTGGCCACCGTGCGGCAGGCCCGAGGGACCGACGAGCCCGATCCTGTGCGCGCCGCCGTCCTCGCCGAGTTGGCCGGCATCGATGGCATCACGGTTCACCTGAGGGAGGACCGCCGGCACATCCAAGACCGGGATGTGCGTTTGCTCATGGAGACCGTGCGCACCGTTGTGAATCTCGAGTTGGCCGCGAACACCGAGATCCTCGATCTCGCGTGTGGCTGGAAGCCCATGCAAGCGACGCTGGTTCCAGAGAAACGAGAAGAGATCACGACCGAAGGTGGTCTGGACTTGAGTAGCGACGAGCAACTCCAGGTCGTGGGTGACGCGCTCTCCCGTCTGAGGGGTGCCGGGATCCGGACCTCGCTCTTCGTCGACCCTACGCCTGAGGCGATACGGGCTTCTGTCGAGCTCGGCGCGGATGCGGTCGAACTGCACACCGGCGAGTACGCGAACGCTTCGGGCGCCGAACGCTCGCATGAGATCGATCGCCTGAATCGGGCGGCCTCGCTGGCGAGTAAGCTCGAGCTGGCGGTGCATGCCGGCCACGGCTTGACCTACGAGAACGTTGGACCGGTCGCCGTCATCCCAGGGATCGAGGAACTCAACATTGGTCACAGCATCATCTCCCGTGCGGTTTTCACGGGCATCGGGAGTGCCGTGAAAGACATGGCGAGGATCATACGACGGGCCCGGCGGGCCCGAGCGTGAAGCACGGGGGGAAGGCCCTCTTCGGGGTTGCGGTCACTGTCTTTCTACTCTGGTTCGTCTTCCGGGACGTGGATCCCGCCGAAGTGTGGGCGAACATCGTGCAGGGCAACTTCGCCCTGCTCTTCGCTTCCGTGTTCGTGGCCACGTTCGGCTTCTTCATTCGCGCGATGCGCTGGAAGGTTCTGCTCGCGCCGATCAAGCCGGACACTCGGCTGTACTCCAGGTTCGCCGCGGTGTCCATCGGTTTCATGGGCAACAACGTGCTGCCGCTGAGGGCCGGGGAGTTCATGCGGCCCTACGCCCTCAGCCGGCTCGAGCCGGTCACGGTCAGCGGCGCGTTCGGGTCGCTGGTGGTGGAGCGATTCCTGGATGGCATCGTGCTGCTGCTCTTCCTAGTCGTGCCCGTGCTGTTGCCCGGCTCCCCCGCGGCCGACGCATTTTCCGAGGACCGCGGCTCATTGCTGCTGAGAAGTGGCGTCGTGACGGTCGGCCTGGTGTTGCTTGCGCTCGTCAGCATGGCAGTGATGCCGCAGCGATTCATAAAGGTCGTCGCTTGGTTCGCGCGTTTCTTGCCCAAGAGGGTCTCCGAGCCGTTGCTGGGGGCGCTGGAATCGTTCCTCGGCCCGCTTGCGATCATGCGGGACCCGAAGCTCCTGGGGCTGGCCCTGGCCTGGACCCTCTTTTTCTGGGCGTGGCACGCTGTGTCTTTTTGGCTGGCGATGTTGGCGTTCGACATCCACACCGGCTTTGTGTCCGCCATGTTCGTCACCGCCGCGGTCGGGTGGGGCGTCGCCCTTCCGTCCGCGCCGGGCTTCTTCGGCACATTCCACGTGGCGGCCAGCTTCGCGCTCACTGCGGTGTACGGCGTCGCCGGCGGGCAAGCGTTGGCCTTTGCGTTCGGGTACCACTTCGGGGGTTGGCTCCCCATTACGCTGATCGGCTTCTACTACGCATGGAAGATGGGGCTCTCACTCGGCGAGGTGCGCTCCGCCGAGGAGCGTGAAGAGAGCGAAGCGGCAGCCGACGGAGCGCAGACGGCCGTTACGGTCTGACGAGGTGAAGCGCGAGCGAGGGGAGGACGGCTCGTGAAGCAGGTGGTCTCGATACGCGCGCCAGCCAAGGTCAACCTCTTGTTGCGCGTCTTGGGCCCGAGAGGGGACGGCTTCCACGAGCTCGAAACGATCTTTCAGGCCATCGACTTCTCGGACGAATTGACCGTCGAGCTGGCCGGTGACTCCGTGGAGTTGGAGGTCACGGGCGCCGACCTGGGTCCGATCACGGACAACCTCGCGGTGCGGGCCGCAGAGGCGTTCCGTCGCGTGGCGGGCCTCGAGACGGGGGTGCGCATCCGCCTTGCCAAGCACATCCCGGCGGGAGCGGGCCTGGGCGGAGGATCGTCGGACGCCGCCGCGGTGCTGAGGGCGCTACAGCACCTGACGGGTGAGGCGGTCGCCGCGCAGGCGCTCTCGACGATCGGCGCCGAGTTGGGCTCGGACGTGCCGTTTTTTCTGTGTGGTAGCCCTCTGGCGTTGGCGCGGGGTCGGGGAGAAGACTTGTCGCCCTGGCCGCCCTTGCCGGTTGCCCACATCGTAGTCGTCTGCCCTCCGGTCCACGTCGCTACGGCTGATGCGTACGCCGCGCTCTCGCGAAGCCGGTTGTCGCCCGTCGTGTCCACCCGGGCGGACCTGGACGCCGCGCCGACCAACTGGGAGTCGGTCGTCGAGCTCGCGCGGAACGACTTCGAGTCGGTGGTCGCGGACCGCCACCCGGAGGTGCGGGCCGCGCGGGAGAGTCTGAGCAATAGCGGCATGCAGATGGTGATGCTTTCGGGTAGCGGCGCGGCGTGTTTCGGGTTCGCGCGCGGTGCGAAGGAGGCGGAGTCGACGGCGGATCGGCTGTCTGCTGAGCTCGGTTGGCGCGTGAAGGCGACGCGTAGCCTCGACGAAGTACCGTCCATCTCGCTCATGTGAGCCGGGGGCCTTGAACCACCCCCCCTGCCTCGGGTAGGATTTGCCCTGCTGGCCCGTCGTCTAATGGCAGGACACCGGTCTTTGGCTTAGAGCGGGGCCTTTCTGAATCGCTCGGAAGGTCTCGTTTCCTGTACGGAGACGGGACTTTCTGGGTTCGGCCCTCTCGCCCTGTTTCGCGTCTTT
>JAYZBT010000331.1:0-8869 GCA_036338615.1 Gemmatimonadota bacterium | reverse complement strand
CCCGACGCCCAGCGGCCGGACAGCTGGTGGACCTTCCACGTGCAATCCGCAGTGGGCGGGTAGGAGCGGTCGCGTGACCTTCGCTGCCCGACTCCCGTCCGCGCCCCTCGTGTTCGCCGGGCTGATGTTCACCGGACTGATGCTCCCGCTCGCGCCCACGATAGCGGCCCAGACGCAGACGATCCGCGAGTGGCGCTACGTGCCTGATCCCGATGGGGATCGCTGCACGGTCGGGGTGCGAGAGGTGCCTCTGCGATCGCCTGCCCTGGGAGAGATCCAGGTCAGAATGCGGGCGTCCTCGTTCAATGGTCGGGACCGGTACCGACTCGCAGGACGGTGCGACGAGGTGCAGGCCCCACTGTCCGACGGAGCCGGTGAGGTCACGGCGATTGGGGAGGGTGTCACGCGCTTTGCGGTGGGCGACCGCGTGGTCACGACGTTCTTCGCGGAGGCGTGGATCGACGGGCCGCAGCCTCCGGACGCCAACCCGTATCGTCGCGGTGGACCGGGTCCCGGCGTTCTCGTGGAGAGCTTCGTCGGTGACGCGGACGGCTTCGTGGCCGTTCCCGATCACCTGACGTACGAGGAGGCCGCCACGCTCACCACCGCAGGACTCACCGCCTACAACGCGCTGTTCAAGCATGGGGATCTCCAACCCAACGAGTACGTGCTTTTGCAGGGCACAGGAGGGGTTTCGAGCTTCGGGCTGCTGTTCGCGGCTGCGGCCGGGGCGCGGCCCATCATCACCTCGTCCAGCGACGAGAAGCTCGCCCGGGCAGTGGAACTCGGTGCGGTCGGAACGGTGAACTACCGGCGCAGCCCCGAGTGGCACGAAGAGGTGCTGGATCTCACCGGAGGCCGCGGCGTCAAGCACGTCCTGGAGATCGGAGGAAGGGAAACGCTGCCCCGGGCGATGCAGGCACTGGACTTCGGGGCCCACGTCTCCCTCATCGGGGGCCTCACAGGCTTCAATGGGCAAGTGTCGTTCTTCCAGCTCTTCAACAAGAACGCCTCCGTCACCGGTTTTCAGGTGGGGTCGCGCGCTGACTTCGAGGCCATGAACCGATTCCTCGCGGGCCACCAGATCCGCCCGATCGTGGACCGTGTGTTCGGCTTCGACGACGCGGTAGAGGCCTTCGACTTCTTCATGAACGGCGACTTCATGGGCAAGGTGGTCATCCGGCACTGAGTCGCGCATACGAAACGGGCCGCACCCTCGATGAGAGGATGCGGCCCGTGCCAGGCCCTACCTAGGTAGGCTCGATAGACTACCGGCTGGTGATGTCCGCTGCTTTGGCGCAGCTCTGACTCCCGTCCTCCCACTGGCGCGCGCGGCGCCGGGCTCTTTCGTCGGCCGCCTGGGCCCGCTCGACGAGGTCCGCCGGGATCGGTCCGCCCGCGACGAGACCCAGCGGGGCAGTCCTTGCGAAATAAATGCGCGAGTTCATCATCTCGTCGGTGGTCGCCGCACCGTAAGTCACGTCGACCGTCGGGTCCGGATTGTACAGATTGCCGGCGGAGTTGTCGTACCACCAGGTCGTGATCATGGATGATCCGGCCGGGATGAACAGCGGCTCCTCCAGCTCGTACTGGAACTGCCAGTTGAAGTCGTAGTCCGGCACCGAAAGCAGGGTCTCACGGAACCGCCGATCGGGACGCTGGAGCTCGATCCTCACCGCCTTGCCTCGGTAGTGAGCGTGCGGACCCATCGACAGCAGGTAAATGTCCTCGTCGAAGTGCGTCGTATTTTGCACCTCGTAGTTCGGGTGACCGGCCGGAATGACGAAGTCCGTGAACGGCTGGAGTCTGGTCTCGACGACGTGATCGATCCGGTCGCCGTCCTCGTAGAACTGAATCCCGCCCCGGGTGTCGTCGACGATCTCGGTACCCGGGCCGGCCTCCTTGTGATAGTGCATGCTGATGCTCATGTACTGATCCGGCACCATCAGGATGCCCCAGCCCTCGGGGAAGACGAAGGGGCCGCGTCCCGGGGTGCCGACGCCGAGCAGGCTCGACACCGTATGATGGACCTTGGGTCCCGCGTTGATCTCCGTACCGCGGATCCACCTGGGCTCCGTCAGTTCGCCCGAAATCACCCGCTGGGGGACCTGCGGCTGCCAATCCTGGACCTGCTCGCAAACGACGAGCGGCTCGTCGAATCCGACGACCATGTTGGGCATGCCCATCAGCCACACCCTTCCGTCCGGCGCCACCGTCGGCTCCAGGGCTTCCGGGCCTTCCAGGTTTGCGAGGCTCGTTGCGGTTGCCGCCTCGGAGGGGTCACCCATCGGCGCACCCGCTTCTGCCCAATCGATCAGGACCTGCTTGTCCTCCGCGGGAAGGTAGCGTTCGTCCTTGAAGGTGCCTTTGTGCTGGATGTCGGCCCCCCAGGGCGGCATGTAGCCGGTGGTCACGACGCCGGCGATGGCAGACGCCCGCCGTCGCGCATCCTCAAACGTCGTCAGGGCGAAGGGAGCGATCATGCCACCCACGCTGACCGGGTTCTCGGTATGGCAGGTGACGCAGTTCCGTTCGAGCACGCCCTGCACCGCGTTGTAGTATGTCGCCGCATCCGCGGTTGCACCGGTTGCCACGTCCCTGGCGGCGAGTTGGTTACCTGCCTGCGCGGCGGCATCGCTCGCAACCAGGCTCGCGCAGATCGCGACTGCGCCTACGAACAGAGTTCGAGGGATTCGTCTGAAGTCCATGCCGAGCCTCCAAGAGCGGATCGAGCAACAACGAGATACAGACAGTGTGGGGTGTCTACGCCCCGGGGACAATGCGGTCGAAAGTGGATCCGGGCGATCCCTACCTCGCTATCTCGTACTTCGTGAAGGCCGAGCCGGCATCCGCAAGCGATGCCGGCCCTTCGGCCACGTAGACGTGCCCGTCGGCGTCGACCGCGATGCCCTCCCCGGTCACGCCGTTTCGCGGCCGGCTCTCTGACTCCCAGGGCGGGATGAATGCAACGATCCAGTCCCTGTCGACCGGTCCGATACGAACGCCGTTTCGCCAGTGGATGTGGCGGAAGTCACTGGACTCGGAGTCGATGGCGTACACCATGTCGTCGTCCGTGATGAACAGGTCGCTGATTCGCCCGTACAGGTACCGCGACTCCAGGTAGTTGCCTTCTTGGTCGTAGATCTCGAGCCGATGGTTACCCCGGTCCGCTACCCAAAGCCGGCCCTGCCCGTCGAACTCCAGCGCATGCGGCGTGCGGAACTGACCGTGCTCAGGGCCGATCTCGCCCCATTCCATGAGGTACTCACCCTCGGGCGAGAACTTGACGATGCGGCCCGTGAGGCCTGCCGCCCGTCCGTCCGCCATCTGCTGAGCGGTCGTCATGTTCTGTCCGCTGTGGCCGTCCGCGACGTAGATGCTCCCGTCGGGTCCCACGATGACGTCGTTGGGTTGGTTGAGTTGCCCAGGCTCGTTGCCGGCGTGACCCGCCGTGCCGAAGCTCATGAGAAGCTCACCGGCCGGGCTGAACTTGTGCACCTGGTGGCCCTTTGTGCCGGCTTCGTTGCCCGCGAAATCCGAGACCCATACGGTGCCGTCGTCGTGCACGTAGATACCGTGCGGCGTTACGAACACTCCGGCCCCGAAGTTTGCGAGGACCTCGCCCGTGTTGCGGTCGAATTTGAAGATCGGGTCGACCGGATTGGTGTCGCAGTTGACCCCCGGGCCGCCAGCAGAGCCGGAGGCGCAACGCTCGTATCCCCACACGTGGCCGTCGGTCGGGTCCGTATCCATTCCCGCGGTCGAGCCCCACTCGCGGCCCTCAGGAAGCGCGGCCCAGCTACCGATTCGGTTCGGGTTCGGGTTGGGAAACCCGTCGCCCGTGATCACGTTCGGGTAGTCGGCTTCACCGAGCGCCATGCTCCCGGCCGAGTCCGTGTTCTCCGCGCAGCCCGCGATCGCGATGGCGACGATCGTAAGGAGTGAAGGGATCGCAACGCGTGACGATGACATGATGCCTCCTCGGTGTCTTACTGCCCGGTCAAGGGCTCGAACGACTCGTCCATGGGGACGCAGTGGAGCAGGGAAGGTCGGGGGTCCGGGACCGCGCCGCCAGCACGGGCCCTCGGGTGGATCGACTGAGGGCGCGGTGCAGGAGACTGGGACTCAGATGATCATGAGGCTCGCGATCAACAAAGCCACCGCGATCACACGAAGTGCGACTAGCCCATGGGGCGGTCTCTGGGCGGGAGACGGGGTCACGAGAACGCCCCGCCTGGTTCTTCCAAACCAAGCGGGGCGTTCTCGTTCTGAACTCCTCTCTACCGGCGTGGGCCTCTAGTCAGCCCACAGCGCTAGTCTCGATCGCTGATCGGCCGCGCTTTCCGATCTTCCTTGACCTTCTCGAGCCCTTCTTCATCCAGGTGGGTCACCCCGATCCAAGCATGTGACATCTCGTCGGCGGTGCGATCACCGATGCCGACCCACTGGTCAGGATCGGGGTTGTACCGGTTGTTCTCCGTATTGTCGTACCAACCCGTGAGAATGATCTTGTCGCCCACCTCGATGAGCGGAGCCACGTCGTCTTCATAGATGTGGCTGTGATGCCAGAGCGCACTCCAGTTCGAGACCATGCTGACCGTCTCGGTCCGACCGTTCGCTCGGAGGATCTGCATCGACATCGCGACGAGCCGCGTGTGGCCGTGCGGCTGCCAGCTGTCGATGCGGACGGGCGTGTTCCATGAGTGGAAGCCCTGCGTCATGAGCGTCCCGTGAGGCGCGATGTCGAAGCCCCGGCCGCCGTTGAGGAAGTAGAGGGTCAGGCTCTGCCGGTAGTCCCCCTCGTAGTCCTTCGGATGTAGCCAGATCCCGATCTCGACCTGGTCGTCCACCAGCTCCACACCGTTGGGCCAGTAGTGGATGTCGAACGCCACTTCCGAGTTCGCGGGCGCGGTGCGACAGGCACCCTCGGGAATGATCTCGCCGAGCTTTCCGAGAGCGTACTCGGAGAGCCTACCCCCCCGGCCGCCGCCTTCGACGCGGAAGCTGGAATTCGCGTGGTGGGCAACCGCTCGGGCCTCTACAGACGGCTTGGTCTCGATCGCGCGGATGCACCGATCCTCGGTGATACCGGTCGGCACGACCGGCTGCCACCAACGGTCCTGCCCCACAGCGGGAACGCTATAGGGATCGGAGCGGACGATCACGTCAGGCTCTCCGAATCGCTCAGCGAGGCGGAACTCGCCGGGGTCGGGCCATTCCATGGGCGCAGGCAAGTCATTGGGGTCGCCTTCCGGCGCACCCTGCTCGACCCACGCCTCGATCGTCTCGATGTCGTCCTCGCTCAAGCGCGGGTCGTACTTGAGGTCCTGGATACCCACGTCGGTGTCGTAGTGGTACGGGGGCATCTCACGCTGCTTGGTCACGTTGCCGATACGCCTCGCGTAGCGTCGAACCTCCTGATAGCTCGTGAGCGGCATGGGCCCAATGGCGCCGGGCTGATGGCAAACCTCGCAATTCGCCTGGATAATCGGAGCGATATCACGGCTGTACGTCAGCTCTCTCTCCGCCGATGACGCGCTGGCGAAGCGCGCGCTCTGCTGAGCTACGAGGGCGTTGCTCTGACCTGGCCCGAACGTGACGAGAACCGCCACGAGACCCCAGTTGACGATCCGTGAAGTTAGACGATCGATCGATCGATCCTGCATGCTTGACTCCTCTCTAATGTCCCGCTGTTAGCCCTCTTGTCCCTCATTCCAGCCCGCGCGACAACCTACCCCGTACGGGAACCTACTCGTTGACGCGCACCCTGACATAGCCGTTCGACCAGCAACACTGGTTGCCCGGAGCGCTGTCACTATTCGAGAAACTGTCGACGCGGATCCGGATCACGTAGTCGCCGGGAGTGTCGAAGGTGGCCTTGAAGTGTCCGACGTTGGCGGCAGACCCCTCCGTTGGAATCCGAACGGACCGCCCGATAGCGACCGGTCCCGGACCGCCGCGTCCGCCTCCTCTTCTCGCTCTCCCCGCGGCCGCAGCTCCTCCACCCCGAGCGCTTCGCCCCTGTCGCGCGGGCGGCGCTTCGACCAAGGACTCGAACGCGATCAAACCGGGTACGGGCCCCTGGTGCTTCCACAAGGTCATGTTGACGTAGCCGAGTTCGCGCTCGCCGCGATCGAGGGCCCAGAACTGAACCTCGATCGGTTCACCGACAGCGGTCGTGAACGGGTCCGGGTGCTGAACGCCGACGATACCGTAGCTGTCCGGAGCGCCTTCAGTGAATCGGATGATGGGTCGGAGCGATCCCTTGGCCATGGGCGAAGTGCTCAATTCGTACGCGCCCTTGATGACCCGGCCCGGGGATTCGAGCCTGCCGGGAACACGCGTCGTGTAGCCGTCGGTCGTGAGCGTCCACCAGACGTCGCCCTCGAAATCCGCCGGGACCACGACTCCAAAGGTCCCGCGCTCACGCGGACCACCGAATCCGCTGTACCTCACGGTTGGAAACGAGGTCGGCTGACCGCCATCGAACTCGGCGGGCTCGATGAAGTTGTCCGCGCCCAGCGGAATCTCGATCAACTCCGAGTCGTTCCGATTCATGAACCCGAACGACATCGTGTACGTGCCGTCCGCGTTCTGGTGGAAGCCGTCGAAATACGGCGCGACGAAGTTGTCGTTCGAGTTTGGCGGGGCCAGCGGAAATTCCCGCCGCGTCCAGTCCTGCGCGTCCGCGCGGAGCGGCGCGATCACCGCCAGTCCAAAGACGGCACCTACCAGTAAAACGCCATGTCTCGGCATCGGTTCTCCCTAAATCTTCGTGCCTCGGTGCGACCCACTATAAAGGACTCCCGACCCCCCCAGAAACGCTCACGGTTACCAAGAATAGCACCGGATCGTCTTAGAGGCTCGCCCCGGCGGCGGGAAGTGGACTCGACCGGCAGTCGACGTGGCGTTCGACAGCGCTTTTTCCGCCCAGAGTGTCCAGGCAACGAGTGCCACCGAGTCAGCGCATGTTTCCACGTCAAAAACACACACCACGTATTCGCGGATCTTCACATATGATGAGGAACAGCATGGTCTCCAGACGTAACTGGCTTCGCATGACCGCCGGCGCCGGCGCGGCGCTCACCCTGAACCCGCGCATGCTTCTGGCGCTCCAGACCGGTGCTGTCCGCACACGCGCGATCCCATCAACCGGCGAGCAGGTGCCGATGATCGGACTGGGGGGACGGTGGATTTCGACGAGGTCGACCCCGGAAGAACTCGCCGGGCACCGAGCTGTTCTCCATGAACTCGCGAGGGACGCCGAGGGCGCGGGGCGAGTGTTCGATAGCGCGCCCGGCTATGGAGGTGGTGGCTCCGAAGAGTATGCCGGCCAGTGGGCGGACGAGGACGGATTCGCCGAAGACATCTTCTGGGCGACGAAGGTCAACGTCGCAGGGCGGGGTGGTGGCTCCGTTGACTCAGCCCTTGTCATAGAGCAGATCGAGCGCTCGTTCGATCGAATGCGGGTTCCGGTGATCGACCTGAATCAGGTGCACAACATGGGCGATCCGCCGACGCAGCTCGGCGTACTCCAGGAGTACAAGGAGGCCGGACGCATTCGCTACACCGGCATCACGACGACGAGCGCACGCCAGTACGGAGCACTCGCGCGTGTGATGCGGGAGTACCCGATCGACTTCATCGGGATCGACTACGCCATCGACAACCGTGAGGCGGAGGAGGAGATCCTCCCGTTGGCTCTGGACAGGGGGATCGGTGTGATCGTGTACCTGCCATTCGGGCGCAGCCGGATGTGGGGCCGCATCGGCGACCGAGCGCTACCCGACTGGGCGAGCGAGTTCGACGTTCATACGTGGGCGCAGTTCATGCTCAAGTTCGTGATCGCGAATCCGGCGGTCACCGTGGCCGCGCCGGGAACGGGTGATCCGGAACACATGGTGGACAACCTCGGCGGCGGTCGCGGACGTCTGCCCACCGCGGACCACTTGCGGCGGATGCACGAGTTGGTGGAGAGTCTGCCGGGCGGCTAAGGCGAACTCGAGGCTACCGCGAACGGATGTCCATGGCGGCGCGACGGGCACCTCAATCGGGACCGAAGCCGATGCCGAGGTGATCAAGTAGACGATTCTCGATCGTAGCGCGTAGCTCTGGACTCTGGAGGTTGCCCAGCGTGCGCAGCACACGCGCAGCCGCCACAGTGCGGATCTGGTGCGGCATCACGATGCTTTCGACCGGGATCGTTCGTATATGTGCCACCCACAGGGGGTGGCGTCAATTTCGTTTTGGCGACTAACGCCCAGAATTCCCCAGCGCCAACGCCACGATGCCTTCCCCCGTCCTACCGCGACCTACGGAGACCGCCAGGTACTGCCTCCCCTGGTACATATAGGTCATCGGGTTGGCGTGCACGCCGGCGGGCAACTCGAACTCCCACACCATGTCGCCCGTCGCCTTGTCGTACGCGTACAGCCGGGGAGGCTCCGATCCCCGCCCGTCGACCGTAGTGAACAACAGCGTGCTCGTGAGGAGCGGGAAGCTCTCCCCGCTGCCGAGCCCCCGCCCCAGATAGCCGAGATCGAGGCCGGCGAGAGCCGGGTGATCTCGCGGCCCGCGGCCGTTCGCGACCTGCCACACGTGATCCCCCGTGCTCATGTCGATGGCCGTGACCCGACCCCACGGCGGCTTGAAGATCGGTAGGCCGTCCACCGTCGGGGTCTGAGCGCCTCCCCAGATGTAGTCGAAGTCGTCCGACTCACCGGTGTCCGTCTTCCTCAGCTCGACGACCGTGTAGTCGGTATAGGAGGGGATGTACAGGTACTGGGTCTCCGGGTCGAACGCAGCCCCGTTCCAGTTCCCGCCGCCCGCCCATCCCGGGTTGACGATCGTGCCTTCGACGGAAGGCGGT
>JAYZBT010000330.1:0-5481 GCA_036338615.1 Gemmatimonadota bacterium | reverse complement strand
TCCCGGCTGGCCCGCACCTTGGTGGGTGATGCCGTCTCCGGCATCACCACAAGGCTGCGGACGCCGACCGAGGTCGCCGCCCACGCGACCGCTTGGGCGTGGTTCCCGGCGGAGATCGTGGCGACTCCGCTCGCCCACTGTACCTCGGTGAGCCGCAAGAGACGATGAAGCGCCCCTCGGACCTTGAACGCGCCCGTTTTTTGGAGGTTTTCACACTTGAGATACACGGGCGCACCCACCCGTTCGCTCAACGTCTCCGACCGCACCATCGGGGTCTTGTGGACCGCCGAGTGGATTAGGGCGTGGGCTTCCTCGAAGCGAGCGAGGTCGAATGGAGGCAGGTTCATGACGGCGGATGATGTCGATTGTGCGAGGCCACCGCCAGCCTGTTGCTAGGCCCGCCGGGGGCTCGAAGTCGTTGGCGAACGGGCGAAATCCGGGTATTGTTTCGCGCCGACAATTCCCGCGGAGCGTTCATGACCAGCCCTGAAGTCCTCAGCCCTGTCACTCTGCGCTGCCAGTTCTGTGATACGTGCAATCGCGTCGACCTCGCACGCGCCGCCGAGCGCCCGAAGTGCGGTGAGTGCAGCAAGCCCATGCTGCTCGACCGACCGGTGAAGGTCAGCGACGACGATTTCGATGTGTCCATCCTGGAGTCCGCTGCGCCGGTCTTGGTCGACTTCTACGCGGATTGGTGTGGACCCTGCAAGATGGTCGCTCCCCTGCTGGATGAGATCGCTCGGGAGCACGTAGGTAAGCTTCTAGTCGCCAAGGTGGACACCGACCGAGCACCCACGGTGGCTGGGCGCTACGGCATCCGCAGCATCCCCACGGTGATCCTGTTCAGGAACGGTGAAGAAGCTGAGAGGAGCGTCGGTTTCGAGCCCGATCGCGTGCGTGCCATCGCACGGGAGGCATCGGCGTGAGCAAGGGACAACGCCACGCGCAGATCCTGAGCGTGCTCAAACAGCACCGTGTCACGAGCCAGGAAGCCTTGCGGGAGCTACTTCAAGGCCAGGGCACGGATGTGACGCAGGCGACTCTGTCGCGTGACATTCGCGAGCTCCGCCTCGTAAAAGTCCGGGGTGCGGATGGCACGCCTCACTACTCCGTGCCCGAGGAGTGGGAGAGCACGCCGTCGTTGGAGTCGTTACTGCCGACGCTTTTTCATTCCGCGGAGGGCGTGGACCACCTCCTGGTCGTGCGTACGATGAAAGGCGGCGCGCAGACCGTCGCGGCAGGCATCGACTGGGAGGAGTGGCCCGAGGTACTCGGCACGCTGGCCGGGGACGACACCATCCTCTTGATCTTGCGCCAGGTCGAATCGCTTCCGGCGGTGCAGGCGCGACTCGAGCGCATGGCCCGCCCGCCCGCCTGAGATCGGCTGTCTCAAGGCCAGGTGGCTTGACATCATGCAGATTCAGTGCATATTTATTCTTCGCGACCGAGTCCATCGAAGCAGGACTGATCAAGGCGACCGGGGGCGGAAGTTAGGGGCTTCTGGCCCCCCGGAGCTTCGGCGGGAAGCGTTCGGTCTTCCGACCCCCGACCCTGGTTTTTTACTCGCGCAATCGACGAGCGGTCTGAGGAAGACAAGATGAAGGTTGTTCTCGGATATTCCGGCGGGCTCGACACTTCCGTCATCGTGCCGTGGCTCACGGAGAACTACGGCGCCGAAGTCATCTGCATGGCGGGCGACGTGGGCCAACAAGGTGGCCTCGACGGCCTCGAAGCCAAGGCATATGCCACCGGCGCGAGCGGGTTCTATGGCGAGGATCTGCGGCAGACATTCGTCGAAGACTTCGTTTGGCCGACGTTGAAGATCGGCGCCGTGTACGGACGTAAGTACTTGCTGGGCACCGCGATGGCGCGTCCCATGCTAGGAAAACGTCAAGTAGAAATCGCCAGGCGCGTAGGTGCGGAGGCGGTCTCTCATGGCTGCACGGGCAAGGGGAATGACCAGGTGCGGTTCGAGCTTAGCTACGCGGCGCTCGGTCCCGAACTGAAGGTCATCGCCCCGTGGCGGGAGTGGGACATAAAGTCTCGTGAGGATGCCCTGGCGTATTGCCGGGCGCGCAACATCGCGCTCGATGGTATCGACGAGTCCAAGCTCTTCAGCCGGGACGAGAACCTCTGGCACATCTCCCACGAGGGGGGTCCGCTCGAGGATCCAGGCTTCGAGCCCGAAGAGTCGATGTTCCTTTGGACGCTGGCCCCGGAGTTGGCGCCCGACAAATCCGAGTACGTCGAGATCGGCTTCGAGGGCGGGATCGCAACCTGCTTGAACGGAGAGTTGTTGGGTGCCGTGGAGTTGCTGGAAGCGCTCAATGAAATCGGATCGCGACACGGGGTGGGGCGGGCCGACCTGGTGGAGAACCGCCTCGTCGGTATGAAGTCCCGTGGCGTGTACGAGACGCCGGGGGGCACGCTGCTGTACACGGCGATCAAGGACCTGGAGTCGATTACGATCGACCGCCGAGCCGAGGGCTTGAAGGATGAGATCGCGCAGCGGTGGGCGGACATGCTATACGAAGGCCGTTGGTGGACGCCCGAGCGCGAAGCGATGCAGGCGATGTCCGACGTGCTCTCCAAGAACGTGACCGGCTCGGTGAAGCTCAAGCTCTACAAGGGCGCCTGCAACGTGGCGTCCCGGACCAGCCCCGTTTCGCTGTACCGCGAGGATCTTGCGAGCTTCGGCCATGCCGCGACCTATGACCACGCCGATGCGGCCGGCTTCATCAGACTGTTTGGCCTCCCGATTCGGGCGGCAGCGGGGCTCGCGCAGCAGGAGCAGTCGGACAGGCCCAGTCCGGAGAAGGTCGAAGCCGGCAAGGATGCCGTCTCGAAGCTGATCGACGAAGTCGCCGAAGCCGGCGCGCTCTAGCGCTCGCCTCCGTTGAAGAGGGTGCCCCTCCTCGGTATCCTCCCCGACGATGAGTGACGACACCGAGAGCCCTTACGACGGGCATAGTGAGTCTGCCGCGTCGCAATGGGGCGGACGCTTTGAGGGTGGGATGGCGCCTGAAATGGCCCCCCTCAACCTCAGTCTGGACGTCGACCAGCGACTCTGGCGCGAGGACCTCCGTGGAAGCCGGGCCTGGGCGCGGGCGCTTTCGGGCGCGGGCGTGCTCACAAACGAGGAAGTCGACGCGATTCTAGCGGGTTTGGACGCGGTAGAAGCGAGGGTTGCCCAGCAGGGGCTGGCCGATGCCCGGGAAGAGGACATCCACTCGGTCATCGAGCGCATGCTCGGGGAAGCGGCCGGCGAGGTCGCCGGCAAGCTGCACACGGGGCGCTCCCGGAACGACCAGTCGTCCACGGGGGTGCGAATGTACGGGATGGCCGCCGCAGGTCGCGTCAGGGGGCACCTCATCGAGCTCTGTCGGGCGCTTCATGGCCTGGCCGGACAGGGCATCGACACGGTGATGCCCGGCTACACGCATCTACAGCAGGCACAACCCATTCGCGCCGCGCACTGGGCTCTGGCCCACGTTTTTGCGTTCCTGCGCGACATCGAGCGCGTGAGTCACGCCCGGAATGCAGCATCCGTACTACCGCTCGGTTCGGGTGCGATCGCCGGCTGCCCGTTCCCGGTGGACCGCGAGGCGTTGCGGGTCGAGCTCGGATTCGACCGACTGAGTGAAAACTCCATCGATGCCGTGGCCGATCGAGACTGGCTCTGCGACCTGCTGTACGCAGGCGCGATGATCGGGGTCCACCTGTCACGGCTGGCGGAGGACCTGGTGCTCTTTTCGAGCAAGGAGTTCGGATTCGTCCGCCTCTCCGACGGGTACAGCACAGGCTCCAGCCTCATGCCTCAAAAGCGTAACCCGGACGTCGCGGAGCTCGCACGAGGGAAGTCGGGTCGCCTGGCGGGCAACCTCACCACGATGATCACGCTCTTGAAGGGCCTTCCAACCGGCTACAACCGGGACCTGCAGGAAGACAAGGAAGCCCTCTTCGACACGGTAGACACCCTCGACCTCACGCTACCGCCGGTGGCGGGGGCGGTGAGGACCGCCGCGTTCGTCCCGGAACGGATGCGTGCGCTGATGGATGCGCAACTCCTGGCTACCGATCTCGCGGACTACCTCGTGCGCCGAGGCGTGCCGTTTCGCACCACACACGAGGTGGTGGGCCGACTCGTCCGCAAATCCGAGGAGTTGCGTGTCCCCCTTTCCGGGCTCTCGCTGGACGTGATGAAAGCCGAGCACGAGGCGTTCGATGAGGACGTGAGCAAAGTCTTCGACTGGGCGCGTTCCGCGGACGCACGAGACACCGACGGCGGTACGTCTCTGCGCGCCGTATTGCAGCAAATGAAGGACGCCGGCAACCGAATGGACGAGCTGGAAACACCCTGACCCCACAGCATCGATGACCCGGTCCTTTCTCTCCGCGGTTGCGCTCGGCATTTCGTTCGGTCCGCCGCCTACCTTCTGACTCAGAGCACTGCTCCCGTGGCGAACGCCACTCGTGTGGAGGAAGTGCCCACCATCGACGGCGTGCTCGACGACAACGCGTGGGGCGGCAACAGACGGGCTCCGGGTCTGGCTTCAACGTCAACTGGGATGGCAGTTGGCGGGTGGCGACATCGCAGGACGGCGAAGGTTGGTATGCCGAGTTCCGCATTCCCTTAGCGACATTGCGCTACTCGTCCGGCGAAGCCCGGCAGTGGGGCTTCAACGTTGCGCGTCGCATTCGGCGCAACGGCGAGGAGGCCTTTTGGTCGCCGGTGGCGCGGCAGTTCAACGTGTTCCGGGTATCGAGCGCCGGCTCATTGCGGGGATTCGACGCCCCGGCACGCGGTGCGGTCACCTTCACACCGTATCTGCTCGCGTCGGGGCGAGCATCAGTTCCGGAGCATGCGGGCCCTGCGGCGCGTCCGCGTAGACGCCGTGTCGTGGCTCAAAGAACTGCGTCCGCACATCTCGTATGTGGAGCATCTTTCGTTGGACGGCCTCAGTGAGACCCGGTCCTGGCACGTCGACTCTCATGTCGAGTTCGCCAACGGCGCTTTCTTTCAGTTGCCAGGTCTGAACTTCCGGAGAGAAGGCCTGGTGAAGCCCTTCAAAATCTCGGACGGCGTCGTCATATCGGCCGGGACCTATGACAATCCTGACTGGGGGTTCCGGTACAACTTGAACCTGAGCGCGCCATTGTCCGTGCAGGGCACCATCGATATCGGCGGCTTCTACAACGGCATGCGGTACGGGGCGGGCACTACGGTGAACGCTCGCGTCAGCGACACATTCGTGGCGAGCCTGCGTTTCAACTGGTTCGACGTCAAGCTGGATCAGGGTGACTTCCAGACCTCATTGCTCGGCCTCAAGGCGGCATACTCCTTCACGCCCCGCATCTACTTGCAGGCGCTGCTGGAGTACAGCGACCAAACCGATGCCTTCTCGGGCAACATTCGTTTGGGGTGGCTCAACACGGCCGGCACGGGGCTCTTCCTCGTTTACAACGATCTCCGCCACACCG
>JAYZBT010000329.1:0-2382 GCA_036338615.1 Gemmatimonadota bacterium | reverse complement strand
AGATGGGCCTTGACGCGACCGACGGCGAAGTTCTCGGCGGCGAACAAGCTGCTGCCGTCCGGCGCCGAGAGTTCCCGCGTCTGCATCTCGAGGAAGCCGACCTCGAAGCGCTCGCCTACTCTACCGGTGAGGCGGGCGCCGCCCAGGATCGGCAGCACTTCGCGCGTGGACGACAGGCCGATGCGGCGCGAGTGGAAGAGCCGAAAGCTCCTGGGGGAGGAGCCAGTACGGAAATTGCGGATCGACACGTCCTGGAATGCGAAGGTGCCCTCGTTCTCGAGGAAGAAGTCCCGCTTTTCCGGGAAGAAGAGGCTGAAACGTGTCAGGTTCACCTGCTCGGCGTCGACCTCCACCTGGCTGAAGTCGGTATTGGCGGTGAGGTCCAGTGTCATGCGCGGGGTGATCCCCCACTTCACGTCCAGCCCGACGTCTTGCGTCGTATTGACTTCAGCTTGTTGGGATCCATCGAGGCGGCTTCCGAGCGCGTAAGGCTTCACCCACAGGTTTCGAGATCGAGGGAGGTCGGCGAGGCCCACCAGCGTCCCGGACATCGAGAATTTGTAGACCCGGTATTGCAGGGGCACCGGGGCCCACATCGCGTCCTCGTTATTTCGGCGAATTCGGCGGAAGAAGTTGAGGCCCCATACCTGGCCTCCCTCCACGGGGTTGAAGCGAAGCGTGGCGAACGGGATTGCCATCTCCACGAACCAACTGTCCTCTCCCACGGTCGTGCGGATGTCGGCGATGCCCTCCCACGCGGAGATGACGTCGCGCCCGTCATTGAAGGTCTGTGCGTCATACAGCGCGCCCGCCGGGTTCACGGCGAAGACGAAACCGGTTTGACCGTCGTGATAGGAGTCGAAAGCGACGCCGAACAGGTCGGAGCTCGGCGTGTCGAAGTCCGGCTCCAGGCCCGGCACGTAAAGGTGCTCGGTGTCGGAGTCGTAGAGGCGCGCTCCGATGTACACATAGCTCTCGTCATAGAGGATGCGCACCGATGTCGGTTCGGTCGCAGGCATGCCGGGCGCGGGGGTCACTTGAATCCATGTGCCCGTGGACGTGTCCGCCCGGCTCCATGCCGATTCATCCAGCACGCCGTCGAGATCGATCGGCTCCATGATCCGTAGCGCTGCTAGCGCCGGGCGCGGTACCGAAAGCGGATCGACGGGCCCATCCGCTGCTCTGACGGGGGAGGCCTGCCCCGCCGCGTCGGCCGCAGCGATCACGAAGAGGATCGCGATGCCCAGAGAGATGAACGGTCGCATGACTGGAAGAGAAGGGCCCGAAGTGTGGTATGAGCACTCTCGGCGCGCTAGCATAGCGGCAACCGTGAGAGCCTTCTACCACTTCTAGGAAACATTGAGGAGCATGGCATAAGCGAGGTGTCCATTCTGGCGGCCGTAGATCTTGGCCGCCGACTCCCTAGCGGGTGGATCTGGCGTGGCATGAACCAGAGTCTTGCTGCCGGTGACCGAGCGGTCCTCACGGGCCACTCGGGCACCGGCAAGTCGCTGCTGCTGCGGACGTTGTGTGGGCTCGATCGACCCGATGAAGGGCACGTGCTCTTTCGAGGTGAGCCGACCCCCGGCCATGACGCGCCAGGCTTCCGGGCGCGGGTGATGTACGTGCAGCAGCAGCCGCTTCTGATTCCCGGAACCGTGCGGGACAACCTCGACCTCCCTGCGCGCTTCAACGTCCACGCGGGTCGAAAGATCAGCGGGGCCGAGAACGGCGATAGGGCAGGCGATCTGTTGGCGCAGATCGGGAAATCCGCCGACTTCCTGGAGCAACGCGCGTCGGTCCTTTCAGGGGGCGAGGGCCAAGTGGTTGGCATCGTGCGCGCGCTCCTTCTGGATCCTCATGTGCTGTTGCTCGACGAACCCACCGCGCACCTCGACCCGGCAACCACCCAGCGCGTGGAGGAGGTCGTGCTCGAGTGGGTTGAGGTGGGGGACCGTGCCCTTCTGTGGACCAGCCACGACCCGGCGCAGGTCGATCGTGTGCGACGGGGACCCCGCATCGAGTTAGGGGACGCGGCTTGAACGCATACATAGACGTCACGTGGCCGTCGCTCCTCATCGCCGCCTCCCTTCTGATCGCCAACCTGGTCCTCTCCGCCGTGCTGCGGCTGGGAATGGGCCGGCGATTGCTCGTCGCCGGTGCGCGCATGGTGGTGCAGCTCTTCTTGTTGGGTCTGGTGCTGGAGTGGGTATTCGAGTCCGCCAACGGACCCGCCGTCCTGGCGCTGGGTCTACTCATGGGTGGAGTCGCGGGCGTAACAGCGGTTCGGCGCACCTCGATCAGATTCCCGGCGGCCTACCTGGACTCCGTGGTGGTCATCGTGACGACCGCCTTCCTCGTGACGGGCGTGTCCGTCTTGGG